>RFHN01000146.1 GCA_003695835.1 Armatimonadota bacterium | reverse complement strand
TTGGCCTGCTCGCCGAAATGTTCTCGGAAACAGACCTGCGTTGGCAACGCACCATCAGAGACTGCTTCCGCACGACCGACCTCTGCAATCCGGGCAAGGTCTTCCCTTCCTCCAAATCTTGCGTGGAGGTGCGGGTTCGGCACCGAGCGGTGCCCGTGTAGCGAGTTGGCGCCGCTTGTGCTAAGGGAAGACTCTTCGATACATGTAGGTTTCTGTGTGGACAGGTAGAATTCCTACGGTCACTGGTGCGACGCACTCTCCGCCCTGCCTGTTGATACACAGAAGAAATGAACCTAACCTGCGTATTCCTTCTCTGCTCCCTGCTGGCCGGTGCGGCCGCGACGCAGGAGCAACGCCAGCCGAACGCCTACGACGTATACAATGCGATCATCAACGGTCGCTGGGATGAAGTTGACCGAATCAAAGAGCAAGTCGGCTCGTTCAGTCACGACAAGTTACCGGGAGCCAGGGACGTGCTTTCCCTACTTGCATCCGTCACCGGTTACTCTCATGTTTATGCGAACGCCCTTACTGGAGTTCGAATCTGCATCGAGTACGGCGCGGACCCTAACGCCATGCAAGGTAGCCCGCTCAGCATTGCCGCCGGTGCCGACAAGTGGTCCAAGGTCGTCGAGAGGCTTCTTCAATACGGCGCCGACCCTAATCTACATGCGCCCAAGGCGCCTTCTGCCCTCCATAACGCCATTGAGGGAAACCTCCCGAATAATGTTAGGCTGTTGATCGAGCACAAGGCAGATGTGAACAGGGAGGCATGGGTTGTGATTGACGTCGTGGGCGATCCCAAGAATCCGGAGTTCCCGCTGAAGAGACCCCTAACGCCGCTCGCGTACGCTGCTTGGCTGGGTCGCCCGGAGATCACGAGCCTGCTCATCGAGGGCGGTGCGAGCGTCACTCAAAGGAACTCCGTGACGGGGAGGACAGCGCTGCACGAAGCCGCGGTCGGACGAGTGCCCCCCAGGTGGTCCGGCTACCCATACTCGGAAGAACTCCAGACGGAGGTCGTCAAGATCCTGCTTCGACACGGCGCAGACCGAAAGATCAAGGACAAAAATGGCGACACCGCCCTCGACTTGGCTAAGAAGGCGAAGGCTGCCAACGTCGTGCGGCTTCTGGAACAAGGCAAAGTCGAGTCCCAAGGGGCGAGCGCACAGGGGAAGCCCTCCGGCGCCCCACAAGACCCTCAGACACCCAAACCGGAGCGCTCCGCGGTAACGTCGTGGACAGTCAGCCAAGCGGTTCGGTGGGGCAAATGGGATGAGGTGTATCGGTTGTGCAATGACCTCGGATCGTTCAAGTTCCCGATTGACCCGCAACGCGATGCGTACGATGTGCTAACCCTGCTCGCTTTGGAGACTGATAACGCGGGAACTTACGCCAACGTTCTCACCGGAGTTCGAATCTGCATCGAATGCGGAGCGGACCCGAACGCGATTCAAGGTTTGCCCCTTCGCACAGCCGCGGGCACTGACCGATGGTCGAAAGTGGTTGAGAGGCTTCTCCAACACGGGGCCGACCCAAATCTGCACCCCGATGGAGCCGAGACTGCGTTGATCAACGCCGTTGCTGCAAACTTGCCTGAGAACGTTCGACTTCTTCTCAAGTATAAGGCAGACCCAAACCAGGAAGCCTGGGTTACGGTCAAGGGAAACCTACTCCCATTCGACCGCCCCAATCTTGCAAGGCGCCGGCCGGTCACGCCGCTCATGCTGGCCGCTCAATTCGGTCGCCCAGAGATCGTACGGATTCTTCTGGAGGGCGGCGCGGATGTCAATCAAGCGGACAGCGTATACGGAAGGACGGCTCTGCACGAGGCAGCCGTAGGCGGAAGCCTCTTCCGCCTGCATCCGTTCTCAAAGGAATACACAGAAGAGGCACAAACGGAGACCGTCCGGATTCTGCTCGAACGCGGTGCGAACAAAGATCTCAGAGATAAAGATGGCAACACCGCCCTCGACTTGGCTAAGAAGGCGAACGCCACGAACGTAGTCCGGCTTCTGGAATCAAGCGCGCGCGCCCGAGCGGGGTCGGTCGCCGACCGTTAGTGCACGCTCGTGCCGTCGGGGGCTTCCTTGTCCGGCTGCAAGAGGATCGCTTCGCCGTTCGGCCCGTCCGCGGCGAGGATCATCCCTTGGCTCTCGTACCCACGCATCTTCCTCGGAGCGAGGTTCGCCACCAACACCACTTGGCGACCGATGAGGTCCTCGGGGCTGTACTGCGGCCGAATCCCGGCGAGGACCTGCCTGCGCTCGTCCCCGACGATCAGTTCAAGCCTCATCAGTTTGTCGGCTCCTTCGACGGGTGCCGCGTCGAGCACTCGGGCGATGCGAAGCTTCACCTTCAGAAAGTCCTCGATCGTGATCGTGTCGTCCGCTGGACTCGATTGCGATTGCGTAGGTTGCTCTCTCACTTCTTTTCCCTCTTCCTTCTTTTGCGCAGAGAGCCGCACGTAGAGCGGTTGCGGCTGCGCCAGTTTTAGCCCGGGCGTAACACCCGCGTCCCCATCCAACACAGAGAACTCGGCGAGCGGCTCGAGATTCAGCAGCGCCGCCAAGCGGTCCGCAACGGTCGGCGTTACCGGCCGCAGTACAGCTTCAACGGCACGCACCATCCATACCATCGTACGCATCACATCGCTTAGGCGCGAGTCATCCTGCTTGCGCAAATCCCAAGGCTTCTTCTCGTCAATGTAGCCGTTCAGGATTCGACCGACCTCGACCGCCGCATCCATCGCGCGGTCGAAGCGGAAGGCTTCCATCTCGGCGTGGTACCGCGCAAGCGCGTCTCGCACCTGACTCAAAGCCGCTTCGTCCAAGGCGCCGTCTGGAACCGTTCCGGAGCAAAAGTTGTGCGTCATCGAAACGACTCGATGCACTCCGTTCGAGAGAATATTGACCAACTCGCTGTTATATCGTCCCTGAAACTCTTCCATCGAGAACGCGGTGTCGTTCTCGAACGGCATGGTACGGACCATGTGCCAACGGACCGCGTCCACGGCGAGCTCCGGCCCGCAACCAGCCGAACGATCCAGCTCTTCTGCCAACTCGAGCGGCCGTACCACATTTCCGAGCGACTTGCTGATCTTCTTGTCGCCCATCAGCACCCAACCGTGCCCGATCAGCGTCTCCGGAAGTGGCAGCCCAAGGCCCATCAGCATTGCCGGCCAGATCGTCGCGTGGAACCGAACGAGGATATCCTTCCCCATCCATTGAGCCGCCGCGGGCCAATACGACTCCCAGTCGCCGTCCGGCCAACCGACAGCGGAGATGTAGTTGATCAACGCGTCAAACCAGACGTAGATGACGCGCGACTCGTCTCCCGGGACGGGAATTCCCCACCCCTTGTTCTCTCTTGTGATATAGACGTCACGGAGACCCTGTTTGATGAACGAGACCACTTCGTTCTTGCGCGTCTCCGGGATGATAAAGCGCGGGTTCTTCTCGATGTGCTCGAGCAGGGGTTCGGCGAACGCGCTCAACCGGAAGTAGTATCCCGGCTCACTCACCTCGCGCACCGGGTTTCCGTCTGGACTCTTGCCGTCCACCAGCTCGGATTCGCTATAGAGAGTTTCCGTGGTAACGTCATACCACCCTTTGTATTCTCCTGGGTAGATGTGCCCGGCCTCCAGCAGTCGTCGCCAAACCTCTTCGACGACCTTGATGTGACGCTCCTCCGTCGTTCGGATGAAATCGTCGTAGCGGATGTTCAGGCCCGCCCAGATTCGCTTGAACTCCTCGCTGATCTCGTCTACGAACTCCTTGGGGGTCTTCCCCGCCGCTTCCGCGGCCTCTGCCACTTTCGTTGCGTTCTCGTCCGTGCCGGTGAGGAAGAACACCTCCCTGCCACGCATTCGCTGGTAGCGGGCGTTCACGTCCGCAGCGACGGTCGTAAGCGCCGTCCCGATGTGGGGGACGCTGTTGACGTAGTAGATCGGCGTGGTTATGTAGTAGCGTCGGGACATCTCCGCGCGAATGGTACCTCGCGCCGCCCTCGCTCGTCTTCAGTCCCCGCAGCGACGACAACGATCCTGGGAGAGCCAAGGTCTTCGAACGACCAAGCACGCCTCGAATCCAGTTCCCTCGGAATCTGTACCTGGATTACCCATAGATTTAAGAGTTGCACCCGGGGGGGGTAAGGGTAGCATGAATGTCATGAGACAGATTCGCGCTTTCGCAATCGTCATTCTATTCGGCTGCTTGACGTCAGGCGCGAGGGCAGCCCTCGTGCCGGTGTTCTTGCCCAAGTCGCAAGTCACCATCTGGGTCAACCAGCCGGACTACGCAGCAGTGCAGTCAGCAGTTGCAACCTTCGATGGCCTGACGCGAACGGTTGTTGTCAGTATGACCGGACAGGTTGCGTTCAACAACGGGGACGCCATGATTCTGAAGGCGTACTTCAATGATGGAACAGTCCTTGTTGGTACGGCTGGCGCGGCGAACGTGCCCAACATCCCTCTTGGCGTTGGGGCTGCGAAGCTGATCAGAGCCAAGTCGCTGGAGCCGCTGGCCATTGGCACCATCTCAATCGATGGCGACACGGTCACGATGAGCGTGACCCCAACTGTACCGGAACCTGGGGACCCGATCCCACCGGAAGGCCTGCAGCTTGAACGAGTGGGCTCAGTTTTCGCAGACGCACCGAATGTATCGCTATATGGAATGGCTCTGCTTGACCTTGTTCCCGAGTCATACGTCTGGGCTACAGCGCAACCGTCGATGTGGGCTTCGATCAGCCTGTTCAGCGATGCCTCCTCACTGTCGGAGACTGCTGGCCGCAAGATGGACTACGACCCGGGGTGGCGTGTGCCACCTGTCGGGCTCCCAAAAGTTGCTGACATTGACGGCGATGGCAGGCTGGAGTGGGACAGCGACTCCGGCACCCATGTCGAGGGCAACACATTCATCGACGGGTGGGTGACCGATGACGACCCCAATGGTTCTGCTGGAGACTCCATGGTTGTCGTGATCGGGCACGACACCAACCAAGACGGCAAGCTCCAACCCGGCGAGATTTCGCACATAATTGGGCAATGCGTGTTCGTTCCGGGGCTGAACTCGGTCAAGATCTTTCCGATTCCGGGGGGCCATGTCGTGCACGTTTGGAACTGGAAGGACACCAACGGGAATGGCAAGCACGACCCAGGAGAGCCTATGAGACATTATATTTACAATACAACAAATGGCAAGCTAAAGGTTTTCGATGAGAACGGCAACCTGTTATTCCACGGCACCCCAGAGGAGTACTTCGAGCGATGATGCTGACGATACTTCCCATCTTTCTTGGCATTCTAAGCTTGCAGCACGGTGGCGAACCTCAGGCTGAGCGCGTGTTGCCAACTGCCGCTGAGTACCTGCGCCTTCGGACCAAGGCCACGGGGAAACAGAAGCAGCTTCGCATACCTGAGTGGGCGAAGATCAGGGAGGCGCGCCTTGAGAACACGGAGGACCGCGGGCGCCAGCTCGTGGTCGTCTTCCGAGAGTTCACAAAGCATCCACTTGACCACCACCTCAGCGTTGATGTTCTCCTCCTAACGGCAGCGGAATCCGAGGTTCCTGACGCAGCCGTTCTGCTGCAAGTAAGCGGCACGCCGCACGAAGATGCCCTCCGCGGCCACCTCCGCGCGGGGTTCGCCGCCCTGTGGTCGAACCAAACGGGCCTGCGCTTTGTCCGCTTTCGAGCGGACGGCGCAACGATTCACTTAGCCCTCCCAGCAGAGTTCTCCGAAGCGCGCTTCTACAGCGTCAGCTCGATGTGGTACCCGTCACCGGAGGCCGGCTGGGTCAAGCCCCAGGAATTTGCAGCCTGCGCCAGCGCCTGGAAACGAGAAACAGGCGAACTGCGCGGCGTTGCCTGGTCGTTCGAGGCTTTGGCATCGAAGGCCATTCGCCAGCTCAGCAAGCCACCGCCGTACGGCGAGATCCTGCCGAACGCCCAGTGACCCCTGTGATCGTCGGTGCTTGCGTGAGGCGGATGGGACCCCACGCCGCCTTCGCTCGCCTGCGTGACCCGAGGCAACAGTGAGCGTGAAGTCCTGTGACCGACCACGCGCGCCCTGAATCCCAGCCGGTCGGACTTATGCCCGGTCGCCAGACAGAGCCTGCTTCCTGCGCTCAGCAGACTCGTCGAGATGATGGACCTATCGTCCCCGATCCAAATCGAATACGTGAACCCGAACGGAACC
>RFHN01000145.1 GCA_003695835.1 Armatimonadota bacterium | reverse complement strand
TTTTTCCTTTGGGCGGTCAATCGCAGTCGTTGCTCGCGCCGCAAGTGGAAGAGCCGAGCCAAGTGGTTGGCATTGGCGGGAAGCTGCGCCTGGTGGGTCGAAACCTCGGTTCGAGTCGGAGTGCGGTCGTGGTGTTTGGCGAGTCGCTAATCGCAACCCGAATCGAGCGGCACCGCTCGGACGAGATTGTCGTGCGCGTTCCCGTCGGCGCTGGGACAGGAACGGTCCGCGTCGTCACGGGTGTTGACGCGGATGCCCTGCGTACTCTTCAGGCAGAGATTACTTCTCTCGAGGATGCTACGAATGCGGACGATCGCGAGCGTGTGGCGGTCCTTGAGGAAACGATCCGAGCGTTGCTGCGTCGCGGCTCGAGTAGCGAAGCACGCCAAATCGTGGTGACCGCTGCCTACGTCAAGCCGCCGCCTGCAGATCGAGTTGATGACGCCCCTGGACTGTCTATAGTCAAGGGAAGAATTATTGTTGATCTGGAGGACACGGAGGGGTTCGAAACGGCGCTTGCGTTGGGCGACCGTTATGGGCTCTCGCTGGTCGGTTACTTTCCTGTAACAAACTCGTTCGTCTTCGATGCTGCGACGGCTCTGGATCTGTCAGAGCTTCGCGGCTTGGGCAGGCTTCTCGTACGGGATTGGCGCGTACGCGAGTATTGGCTCGATCTTGTCTGCGAGCTGAAACAGGTGCGCTTTGTGGATGCCGACGTCGTCAATCGGTATCAACATCGCTACAAACCCGACCTAGGCGGCAGAGAGGACGTCTACGCGACGGATCGAATCCAGGCTCCTGCGGCTTGGAACCTGATAGAGCGGTTTGTGGGCAGGGACCGCCTATCGCCGGTGAAGTTGGCTGTCCTGGACAGTGGGTGCGACCAGCGCCACGCAGAATTCGCGGGCGTGACGCTAACGAAGGTTGTTACGAACGAGCTAAGGCTCAAAATCGCGGGAAGAGAAGTGATACTCCCAGACGCGAGGTCAATTCGAGAGATCCCTTATGCGGACGGCGACACTGCCAGTAACCACGGGACGGCCGTAACGAGCCTCATCGGAGCTCGAAACGACAACGTCTTGGATGCGCGGCAGAACGACCGGGGCATGAATGGGATGTTGCACAACCCCATGCCATACACGATTCAGATCTATCAGACTTCCCGCTTCGGAAGTGAGGAGGACAAATTCCCGACGACGGAGTTCTTGGCCGCAATCAACGGAGCCGCGATTACTAACGCGCGGATCATCAATGCTAGCTTTGGACAACCTGAGCCTATCGACCCGGATAGGAGCCGATACCGCGACATAGTCAGAGTCGCGCTACGAAAGATTGCTCACCAGCTGAATCAGTTCAGGGACCGCGTACTACTCGTGGTTGCCGCCGGCAACGAAGCGAACGCTCCTGGTACCATGCGCGGTTTGATCACACCTTTTGAGGACATAAACTTGAACAACCACCTCGACACGGGTGAGGACCTTGATGGCGATTGCATTCTTGACGCTGGAAACTACGTAGCGGCATCCCTCGGTACTCTGCCAAACGTCATCACGGTTGGAGCGATTGGAGGCCCGATAGTGTCCGATTGGAGCCATGACGATCAGCGAGCCGGCTTCTCGAACTGGGGAATTCCGGTCGAGATTGCGGCGCCCGGGGCTCATGTGTTTGTCGCTGGAGGAAATGGGTTGCGAATCGGCGGCCAGAGGTTCTCATTTTGGAGCGGAACGTCGTTCGCCACGCCCTTGGTTACTGGGACGGCGGCATTACTCAGGGGACTCCGGCCATCGCTGACTCCAGAGCAACTCAAGGATCTGATCCTTAGAACGAGTCTCGACATTGTGACCGAGGACGGAAGAGGCGGTGTCATGCCGTGGAAAACCCTCAAAGCAGGTTTTGCCGTACGGCAGGTACTCCTAGACATGGGCAGGATCACGAACGATCAGGAATGGACAGGAGTCTCGAAAATCGTCTTCGAATCGAATCTCCGGTTGTTCCTGGCGGAGGTTCGCAGAGGCCCGAACGGTCGAGCGGAGCTGTTTGGGTCAAGGCCCCTTGACACCCGGGGAAGACACCCGACCCTCAAACAGGACGGGCGATGGGTTGCGTTCTACGATTCGGCCGGGGGGCGGAGCATCGTGGATGCGATCCGATTCGATCGCGGTGACAGGATTACGCTCGTAGGACCCGGAGGCGAGAGGCAGGCGTACGGACCGTTGTTGGAGTTCGGACCGGGCGGCCAGCTCATGTGGAACCGCTGGACATCTTCCGAGGACGGGTGCACCCAAAGGGCCGAGGTCCTTGTCTTAGAGGACGGGGCGGCTAATAGTGTTGTGATTGCCGACACTGGCGATCACAACACTTGTCCTTTCGACGCAGAGAGAAATCCGCTTCCTTGGAAGCGGTACGACTTGCATCGGGCCATTTGGGTGCCGAACGGAAGGGAGTGGGAAATCAGCTATTCCTATGCTGAAGGCACAGGCGAAAGAACAACTCACTCCTGCGACAACACTTGGTGGAGGAAGAACACATTCCCGGCAGCGGTTCGGCGATTCCCCCGTTGCAGCGATGGCCCGTTCATTCTGCCTTCTTGGGCGCCTGACGGCAGGGCTCAGGGAGGGGGGCAGCTCTCGCGCGACGGTCTCATCCACATCGAAACGGTCTTTTACGACCGGCTGCACGGGCTATTATTCAGTCGGCGGGGCACACCGACTCAAGCTCTGTTGTGGTGCAACTGGTCTCCGGATGGGAGCGAGTTTGCGGTGCTTGAATTTCGTAACTCCTTTTTCCTCTCCACCATACGGCGAGACTATAGGGATGTCGGTGACCGAGCGATCCGGAACGTCCTTCGCATTGATGGACAGCCGTCTGATTTCACCTGGAGTTGGTAAAGGTGGTACTGAACGCAAGAAAAGGAGGCATGACTTGACATGAAGAAAACCATTGTGTTCGTGGCGATGTTGATATCATGCAGTGCTTTCGGTGCATGGATTCCCGTAGACGCTGGTGGCAGAGTTCCGATGGAGCCTGGCGCGACCCGAAGTCGAGACTGGACGGTGTTTTCATTCACTGTGAGTCGCCTGCCGAATCGCATCACCGACGTCAACCTGCGGCTCGACCTCGTCCACTCTTGGGTCGAAGACCTCCAAATCATCCTGGAGGCGCCCGATCGGTCCGTGGTCACGCTGTTCGACCGACTCCCTGGAGGTCCGCCGAGATTCGACGACTTTGACGATACGGTCTTTGACGATGAGGCACCAAAAGCCATCCAGTCGGCTTCTGCTCCTTACGCGGGAGCGTTCAGGCCGAAGGAAGCGCTGAGTCGGTTTGACGGTCGCAATCCGAACGGGACCTGGCGGTTGAAAATCTGGGACCACTACACGGGCGATTACGGATGGCTCTATCGTCAGGGTGACCCTCGGTTTGAGACAAGGCGCGGCCCCCTTTCCGGCACGGCCATCGAGATCTCCGCTGTGCCCGAGCCGCTTACCTGGTTGGCACTGGGTGGATTGGCCGGTATGGCCCTCAGAAGGCGGAAGACGATGCGGTAACGGTGCGTCAATCCCAGCCGGTACGTGGTCTTGGGCCCCGATCATAGTGCTGCATCGCTCGCGGAGCCGACGTAGAAGGGAAGGGAAGAAGTGCCTATGGGTCCAGGACGCGCTGTTGTTGGTCTTGTTGTGCTCTCGGCGGTCTTGCTAGCCGTCGGCTGCGGGAAGGAGAACGTGGCGGAGAGCAACGAACCACAGACGACCACGCTTCGTCGAGGAGTGGAGGTCGAGGTTGCGCCGCTGCTCACGATCTCGAGTGGTGGGTCCAAGGTTGGGGAGAGGATCCCTCTCGTAGTGACCAAGGACGTGTTGGACGAGGAGGGACGGGTCGCGCTCCCGGCCGGCACGATCGCATGGGCGGAGGTTACTCGCTCACGAGGGGCAACGACGTTCACAGCCCTCGCCAATCAACCGGCTCGTTTGGAGATCCGTTTCGACTACGCGGAGGGACCGGACGGGGTTGCCGTACCGCTATGCGCAGACGCGGCTGCACCCGAAAAACCGATCGAACTCACGAGGGCCGATTCCTCGCGACCCAAGGCTCGGCAGGGCCAGTCCGACCTGCTCGCGAATCCCAAGGTTCAGGAGACCCTGCAAGCCTATTTGCAACTCATGGAGAACGGAGAAGCGCCCAAAGTCCAGATGGACCAAGAACTACGCCAAGCGCTGCTCAACGAGCTCGGCACCGCTCCGCCGAGTAAAGAGTCTATGGACGCCTTGGAGACTCTGCTCCGACGGGCGAAGGCTGGCGATGTCTCGAATCTTGCGCCTTCCGAGGTTCTGTTGGCGGTCGCGGCGGCTCAGCAAGTCGTGGGACTGCTCGATTCCGCGGGCGACCGTTTGGCGGGGATGCTCAAAGGCGCAAACATCCGGATCTGGGCCGGCACACCGTTGAAGGCGTTCGTCGCCCATGACACGACTCTGCCTCTGGCGAAGCCGAAGGGTCCGGAAAAGAAGGCCGGTTAGCGGTCTGTCAGCTCGATCAAGTGCTCGTCCGGGTCTTCGACGAAGTAGGACCTCCGTCCCGTTGCAAACTCGACGGGGCCGCGCACGGCAATGCCTTCGGCGCCAATCTCACGGGCGAATTCGTCCAAACGATCCGCTGCGATCTTGAAGGCGACGTGATAGACAGCGCCGCGCGGCGCGCCTTTCTGACGCATATACTCGGTCGCCAGTTGGGTGCCCGGGTTCTTCGGGTTGAAGAGAACGAGCAGAAAGTCGCCGGAGCGGAGAAACGCATTCTGCCCTTCGTCGTGTGACTCCAGCTCGAAGCCCAGCCGCTCATAGAACTCGATCGCACGAGGAAGGTCTTCGACCCAAAGCGCCAGTTCAGAGATGGATTCGATCGCGCCGTTCATGGGCACAAGAGTACCGCACGGGCCTTACGGCGCGACGATCTGTTCCGGCCGATAGTCCAGCACGGATCCCTTGGCGAGGTCGCTCTCCCGCACAACGCCGATGAGCTCGACTCTCAACACCTTCGCTCCGCGACTCGCCAGCCACTGGACGACCTCGTTCACGCTGGTCTCGTCCGGTTTCGTGAAATTCATCGAAACCTGTGATACACATTGCTCCGGCAGGCGAGTGGCGATGGCTCGAATCCCGTGGAAGCGTGGGTCGGCGTCTCGCGCATTGCGGATCACGCGCGCGAGCGTGTGGGCGAGTTCGTACTGCTCGATCGGCAACACCGCGTTCACTGCGAGCAGTGGATCCCGAAGACCCATGACGGTAACGCCCCACCTGGGGTGAGGGCGGTTCGGCCCGAAATCGGCTGGAATCTCTTTGCCTTGGACGGCTTCGAAGCCACCCTTGCGGAGTGTCGGCAGGTCCTTTGCGTGGCGGCCGCGCTCGCTCTTCTCGTAGAGCAGAACTGGAACCTGGTACATCTCGGCAAATGCACTCGCGATCGCCTCGACGTAGGCGAGAGCGTCGGTTTCCGTCATACCGTCCTGTTGCTGAAGGACAAACGGGCACACATCGAGCGCGCCGATACGAGGGTGGGCTCCCGTGTGGGTGGTGAGATCAATGAGCGGGAGAAGCGTATCGCAGAGTTGGAAGAGAGCCGCTCGCACTTGGTTGGTATTTCCCGAAAAAGCGGTGACGATTCGGTTGTGATCCGGGTCAGCTTCGTTAAAGTGGATCTGGACGCCCGCCGCTGCCATCGCCTCGCGTGCGAGTTCCTCTACCTGGGGATGGCGTCCCTCCGACCAGTTTGGGACCGACAGCATCAGAGCCCCATGATGTGGTAGCCGGAGTCTACGCAGATGATTTCGCCGGTGACGCCGTGGCTCAAATCGCTGAGTAGGTACAGCGTCGTGGAGGCGACTTGCTCTTGCTCCGCCGGCCTCTTGAGGGGAACTCTCTCCGCGACGACGCCAAGGATCTGGGTGAATCCGCGGATCCCACGAGCGGCTACGGTGTTGATCGGCCCCGGGGAGACCGCGTTGACTCGGATTCCTCTTGGCCCCAGATCATACGCCAAATATCGCGTAATGCTCTCGAGAGCCGCCTTGGCTACGCCCATGACGTTGTATCCGGGCAAAACCCGCTCGCTTCCGATGTACGTCATCGTCACGAGAGAGGCGTCGTCGTTCAGAACGTTCTCCAAGGCGCGAGCCATGGCGACGAACGTGTAGGCGCTCGTCTCCAGTGCCACCTTGAATCCCTCTCGGCTGGTTTCGATAAAACGTCCTTGTAGGTCTTCTTTCTGGGCAAAAGCGACGCTATGTACGGCGAAGTCCAGTTTTCCACCCTTGCCGACGTCTTCAGCGAGGCCAGCAAGCTGTTCGTCGTCGTTCAGGTCACACTGCACCAGGGTGAATTCGTCGCGGCCCTCGATCAGTTTCGCTGCCGATTGCGCCATGCGCTCGTTCTGCGCGCCGACGATGACGGCTGCGCCTTCTCTCGCCGCGCGGTCGGCCACTGCCCAAGCGATACTTCTCTGGTTGGCGACGCCGAAGACGATGCCCCTTTTTCCTTCCAAGAGTCCCATGGCCGAGGATTCTATCCGTTACACGATGGTGACGTCGTGGCCGCCCTGGGTGATCTCGCCGATTACGTACGGCGTCTCTCCCGCTTCCCGCAAGCGATCCACGAGAGCAGGCGTGTGCTCGCTTCCAGCGATGAGGACCATGCCGATCCCCATGTTGAACGTGCGATACATTTCCCGCTCTTCCACTTCGCCCAATCGTTGGATCAGTTGGAAGATGGGCGGAGGAACCCACTGCTTCTTCTCGACTACGGCGCGTAGGTTCGTGCCAAAGACACGCGGCAGGTTTTCGTAGAAGCCTCCGCCCGTGATGTGCGAGATCGCCTTGACCGTCCCGGAGTCAAGCAGCGGCGCAAGAGACTGCAAGTAGCACCGATGCGGCCGTAAGAGTTCTTCAGCGAGCGTTCTGCCGGTCTCTTCCATGGTCTGGTCGAGAGACAGGCCGCCGACTTCCAACAACGCCTTGCGCGCGAGCGAATAGCCGTTCGTGTGCAATCCATCGGAGGCCAGGCCGATGAGAAGGTCGCCCGGCCCGACGTCTTGCTTTGGCAGAAGCCGCTCTTTCTCGACGATGCCGACAATCGCGCCGACGACGTCCACCTGCCCTTCGGCATACACCGAGGGCATCTCTGCAATCTCGCCACCGATCAGGACGCAGCCGTGCGCTTTGCACACCTCAGCCGCGCCAACCACGACTTCGGCAACAGCCTCCGCTTTGAGCTTGGACGCCGCGAAGTAATCCAAGAAGAACAACGGTCGGGCGCCGTGACAGAGTATGTCGTTGATACAGTGTCCCACGATGTCCTTGCCCAAGCCGGCGAAGGAACCAACCATCGCAGCGAGCACGGTCTTCGTCCCGACACCGTCCATACTACTGACGAGGACCGACTGCGGGAGCCCGATTACGTTGCCGTCGAATAGCCCGCCGAACGTTCCCGGCCCGCCTAAGACTTTGCCCTCGTGGGTTTCGCGAACGGCGGGCAAGAAGGCGCGTACCGCGCGGTTCTGTTCGTCAATGTCCACGCCCGCCCGGCTGTAGGTCAACTGCTCGTCCACGGAGGAAGGTTACCCTTATGCTGCTCGAGGAAGGAGCGCCTTTGCTGCCGCGGCGACGCCGTGCTTCGCCACCTCCGTGGCGCGCTCGAGCGCCGGCATCTCCACTTGAGTGCGAGCGAGTACTTCCGGTGCGAGCTCCTCGAATTTGGTGAACCAGGGATGACCGAAACCGGCGCGTTCCGCGCAAAGGTTCGCCAAAAAGAGGAGGGCGGCCACGGCGTACTCCTCCTCCGGAGCTTCACCGGGTTGTCCATGATAACGGACGATGGGCGTTAGGGCATCCGGCAATCGCCAGGATTGGACGATGGCAGCCCCCAACTCTCGCGAGTCTTCGCCGATGCAGTGCCGCTCGCACCCATGCACGATCAGCGATTCCGTTTCACTCAGTTCGATGGCTGCATTGAGTTCCTCGGGAGCCAGCAAATAGAGCGCCGCGACTCCGATCTCGTGCAGCATCCCGAGTGTGAACGCCTCCATTGGCTTGCCGGTGTGCAACGCCTCGGCGAGGTGGCTCGCCGCAAAGGCTGTCGCTGTGCAGTGTGTCCACCAACGGAAGAGGTCAAAGCGTGGGACGTCTGCCAATCGCTGCTCATGAGCGGCGTCCATCAGCGAAGCGATACAGGAACGAACGGAGGAAGGCCCGAGCATGTCCAGCGCTTCCTCGACGCAAGTCGCCTTGCGGCTCCCGAATCCGCTGGCGTTTGCAGCCCGCAGCACCTTCGCTGTGCAGGAAGGGTCGAGGGATAGCAGAGCCGCCAGGCGCTTGGGGTGTGAAGAAGCGGTCTCAGCGAGCAGTTCCAATCCTCTCACGACGGGGCGAAAGATCGGAAACGCTTCGACCCTCGCAGCCTTCAGTTGAAAGTTCGGCGCGTCCCTCATCCCTAATCCTCAGTATCGGTTACTGAGGTTCCATGTCTCCCAGCACGCTAACCTGGTTTAGCGACTGGATTCACGCTCGCCCGAGAGCGAAACTTCGAGAGGAACTTCACCGTTTCGCAGGTAGCCGCGTTCCCGAGCGATCTCTTCTCGGCCCACGGCGCTGCCGGCCTTCACGGAACTCTCGAGCGCCTTGACATATTCGTTCTCCGCTGCCTCGAGTCGTTGTCTCTCGGCTCGCTCACTCTTCCGCAAGTCGAGGTAATTGGCCCAGAGCCCTTGATTGAGCCACGCCACGAATCCCGCAGCCGCAAGAAACGCAACGAATATCACTACTCGCTTCCGCATATCGCCCTCCTTGGCTGGCCCGAAGAATACCCTCTACAGGGGATTCTCCGAAACCTGCAGTACGGTGACCATATTCGTCGTACCGGGTTTGCCGACTGGAAGACCCGCGGTGATCACCACCAGATCTCCGCTCTTGAGCAAGCCTTGTTCGAGAGCGGACCGAAATCCGTTTTGGATCATCTGCTCCGTGCTGGTGAATTCTTGTGTGATGAGTGGACGCACGCCCCACACCATAGATACCTGCCGCGCGGTCCGCTCCAAATAGGTTGCGCAGAGAATCGGCACCGGCGGGCGGTACTTGGCCACCATGCGGGCGGTGAAGCCACTCGTGGAGAAGGTGAGGATCGCTTTGGGCCGAAGCTCCGCCGCCATGGTCGCAGCTGCATGGGCGACGGATTCCGTGGCTTCGTCGGGCCGTTCGAGCGGCAGTCGGCTCATGGCCGCGCTGAACTCGCGGCTCTTCTCCACCTTTCGCGCGATCCGCGCCATGTATCGAACCGCCTGAACCGGAAACTTTCCGTACGCGGTTTCGCCCGACAGCATCACCGCGTCCGTCCCGTCCAGAATGGCGTTCGCGACGTCGGTTGCCTCCGCTCGCGTGGGCGACGGAGCCTCGACCATGCTCTCCATCATCTGCGTGGCTGTGATGACCGGCTTGCCAGCCGAGCGGCACAGTGCGATGATCCGCTTCTGTACGATCGGCACATCCTCGATCGGCATCTGCAGCCCCAGGTCTCCGCGAGCCACCATGATTCCATCCGAGGCGTCGAGGATCTCTTCGATGTTGTGAACCGCCGCCCGCATCTCGATTTTTGCAAAAATCGGAAGTTTGGCGCCCAGCCGCTGGAGCTCCTTCTCGACCTCGAGGATGTCGTCCGCTCGGCGGACGAAACTCATGGCGACCGCGTCCACGCCGGCCTGAACGCCTCGGGCCAGATCCTCCCGGTCCTTGTCCGTCAGGGAAGGGACTTCCGGGGCCGTGCCCGGTAACGTGATGCCTTTTCGCGACCGGACGATTCCGCCGGTGAGCGATACCAGGCGAATGCGATCCTTCGTGCGCTCCGAGACCTTGAAGACAACCTCTCCGTCTCCGATGAGAACGCGCTGGCCCGGAGTCAGCAGGTCCAGAATCGCAGGATCCTGGATCGGAATCTCTTCCGGACCCTCGCCGACGGCATACTCGTTCCCCTCGACGACGTATAGCTCGCCGCCGCGGACCGTTCCAAGGCGGAACTTCGGGCCGGAAAGGTCGAGAAGCGTGCACACGGAGCGATCCAACCGAGCGGATTCCTCTCGAAGGATTCGCAAGAGTTCCAAGCGGTCGTCCCAATCGCCGTGACTACAGTTGAGGCGGGCCACCGACATTCCGGCTTCGATCAGCTCCGCGATCGTGGTCTTCGTCCGCGAAGCGGGCCCCAACGTACAAACGATCTTCGTTCGGCACCTCATGATGCCCCCTATTTGTGACTCATCTCTGCTCGAAATCGTGGGCCGGCGTACTCCGCTGCACCTGCCAGCCGTTCCTCAATCCGGAGCAGTTGATTGTACTTGCACACGCGATCCGTGCGAGCGGGCGCTCCCGTCTTGATCTGCCCGCAACGAGTCGCAACGGCGAGGTCGGCGATGAAGGTGTCCTCCGTCTCGCCGCTGCGATGGCTCACGATGGCCGTGTAGCCGTTCTCATGCGCCAGCCGAATGGCCGCGAGCGTTTCGGTCAGCGTCCCGATCTGATTCACCTTGATGAGAATGCTGTTCGCCACGCCCCGTTCGATGCCTTGTTGGAGGCGATTGACGTTCGTGACGAACAGGTCGTCGCCAACGAGTTGGACGCTCGATCCGAGGCGATCGGTCAGCGCCTTCCAGCCGTCCCAATCGTCTTCGCTCAAGCCGTCCTCGATCGAGACGATCGGGTACCGCGCGCAGAGGCTCGCATAGTATTCCACCATTTCGTCGGAAGAGAGGTCGCGGTTCTCGGCGCGGAAGTGATAGCGCCCGTTTTGGAAGAACTCATTGCTGGCCGCGTCGATCGCGAGCGAGATCTGATCCGCGGGGCGGTAGCCAGCTCGCTCGATGGCTGCCATGAGATAATCGAACGCCTCTTCCTGTTTCTGAAGATTCGGTGCAAATCCGCCTTCGTCCCCTACGCCGCCGAGCAGCGAGTTCTCAGCCAGCACTTTCTTGAGAGCGTGATACACCTCGGCGCCCGCCCGCAAGGCTTCCGAATAACGGTCGAAGCCATGCGGAACGATCATGAACTCTTGAATGTCCACGTTGCTGGCAGCATGTTTGCCCCCGTTCAGGATGTTCATCAGCGGAACCGGCAAGAGGTTTCCTGACGTGCCGCCCAAATACTCATAGAGCGGCACGCCCTGGCTCTCGGCGCAAGCCCGCGCCGTTGCGAGACTGACCCCCAGAATCGCGTTGGCGCCCAGCCGCCCTTTGTTCTCGGTCCCATCCAACCGAATGAGCGCCTCGTCCAGCGCTTGCTGATCGAAGGGGTCCAGTTTCGCGACCGCGGACGCGATCTCCTCGTTGACGTTCTGCACTGCGCGGAGAACGCCCTTCCCATCGTAGCGGCTTGGATCGCCGTCGCGGAGTTCGACCGCTTCGTGAGCGCCCGTGCTGGCTCCACTTGGCACAGCTGCACGGCCGAAACTCCCATCGCTAAGCCCTACCTCGACCTCGATCGTCGGATTGCCACGACTGTCGAGAATCTCCCTCGCGCGAACGAACGATATCGCTGGTTCCATGGCGAGGAGTCTACCTACGGGATAGAATGAGCGCATGCGAACCGATCGCGCGAGGCGCCTCATCGTGGGCAACTGGAAGATGAATCTCGACCAGGCTGGGGCGAGGCACCTGGCGGCGGCGATCGCAACCGCGGCGAAAGCCGAGACGTATTTCTCTGACATGGTGATATGTCCACCGTACACGCTCTTGCACGCGGCGAAAGAGGCGCTCGCGGGCAGCACGATTCGCCTCGGCGCACAAGATGTCTTTTGGGAAGAGAAGGGGGCCTTCACCGGCAAAATCAGCCCCGGAATGTTGGTGGACGCCGGCGTGGATTACTGTATCGTCGGACACAGCGAGTGTCGCGGCCGCTTTGGCGCGGGCGCAGTCGAGCCTCGGTTGGCGCGGTACTTCGCGGACGATGACGAGACCGTCCGCTTGAAGTTCTCAGCGCTGTTGAAGCACGGTATCAAGCCGATCCTCTGCGTGGGTGAAACCGAGCAGGAACGCAAGGAAGGCCGCGCGGATCAAGTCGTGCACGATCAAGTCTCGCGCGTAATCGTGGCGTTGGCGGAGGATGCGACCGGCGCAGCCGTCGCCTACGAACCGGTTTGGGCGATCGGTACCGGCCAGGTGTGCGATCCTGAAGAGGCGGCGAGAATGGCAGCGCGCATCCGAGAGATCCTGGATCGGTGCCGCCAAACGGGGATTCGCGTCCTCTACGGCGGGAGTGTGACGCCGGAGAACGCCGAAGCCCTCTTCGCGCACGAAGAGATCCAAGGCGCGCTGGTTGGCGGCGCGAGCTTGCGAGTGGATTCCTTTACAACGATTGTGAGGTACGCAGGATGACTCAACCACGATCCCCCTCTTCGACAAGCGTCACGATCTCCGAACTCATGACGCCCGAGCACGCAAATTTCCTTGGCAAAGTGTTTGGCGGAAGCATCCTGGCGCTGCTCGACAAATGCGCCTACGTGACGGCGAGCCGATTTGCCGGCACGATCTGCGTCACCGCAAGTTTCGAACGCGTGGACTTTCACAGCCCGATTGAAGTGGGCGAGTTAGTGCACCTTACGGGAACAGTAGACTATGTCGGCCGGACGAGCTTACAGGTTCGGATTGAGGTGGAGGCGGAGAACATCCAACAACGAACCCTTCGCCACACGAACAGCTGCATTGTAACCATGGTTGCGATTGATGAGGAAGGGCGGCCCACTCCGGTTCCTCGCCTGCATCCACAAACAAGGGAAGAGAAGTTGCGGTTCCTCGCAGCCGCGCAGAGGCGGAAGTTGGCCCAGGGCGAGAGGAAGGAACAAGAGGATCTGCTCGAAGAACTTGCCCGCCTCTCGGACGAGGCCCTGGACCAGCGCGTCCGGGAGGAGCTCGAAGGATAAGCGCGGGGTTTCGTCGAAAAGTGTGGATAAGCGGGTAGGATCGGGATAACCCGCTCCGCGGTGGGCGGGCCAGGAGGAAAAAATGAAAACCAAGAAATCCACGTTTCTTTTGTCCCTTTGCGCGGGCGCGGCGCTCGCGCTTTCCGGCATCCAGTTCGGCTGCGGTGGCGGAGGCGGCTTGCCAACCTTGATTGCGTTTGAGTCAGATCGCGATGGGAAC
>RFHN01000012.1 GCA_003695835.1 Armatimonadota bacterium | reverse complement strand
GAGCCGACATAGCTCAGCGGTAGAGCAGCTGTTTCGTAAACAGCAGGTCGCCGGTTCGAATCCGGCTGTCGGCTCCACTCACTTCCCTACTCTTCAGCCCATTCGGGCACGAGCTTCTGCTCGATGCCAAGACGTTGAAGGATTCGGGCGACGATCGTGTCTGCCAAGTCCTCCAAAGTCCGAGGACGGTTGTACCAGGCGGGGGCAGCCGGCAAAACCACCGCCCCAGCCTCCGCCAAACGTGTTAGGTTCCGAAGGTGGACAAGGTTCAGCGGCGTCTCTCGGACGACAAGGATCAGCGGTCGGCCCTCTTTGAGGCATACGTCGGCGGCCCGGGTCATCAGATCGTCGCTGACCCCGTTGGCGATCCGACCGACCGTGCCCATGCTGCAAGGAACGATCACCATGCCATCATGGCGGTACGATCCACTCGCAGGCGGGGTGAAGTAGTCACCGCCATCCAGGAACCGCAGACTCGGGATCTCTTCGCCGAACAGCGCCTGGCTCGTGAGGGGAGGCTCCACCCGTCTATCCAACTCAGTGGCGAACACGCTGAGGGCGTGCTTGCTCACGATCGCCAGGATTTCGTCGAAGTGCGCCCCACACGCCTTGACGAAACGGTCCGCGTAGATCGCCCCGCTTGCGCCCGTGATCCCGACTACCAAACGCCCTGTGCGCACAGACCGGAGTGTATCCGTTTCGCCCTCGGCGTGAGGTAAAATGCGGCACCTCTTGCCCAGGTGGCGGAATTGGTAGACGCGCTAGTTTCAGGTACTAGTGGCCGCAAGGTCGTGGAGGTTCGAGTCCTCTCCTGGGCACCAAACTCTCACCCTCTTTGAGAACTTTTCTCGCTTACCCTTTAGAGTGTCGCGTGTTCCGCCGATAACAGAACTGATAGCCCCTAATAGAAGGACGAAAACGTGGCGGACAACCTTTCACCCGAAGAAATCGAAGCTCTGTTAGGCTCGCTCGCCGGCGCGGAAGCGGACGACGGTGGCGGCTTGGAGGCTGAGCTCGCCGCCTCTTCGGTGCAGGAACGAGCAACCGCGCTCAGCGGCCCGAAGGCTTCCGTAGTCGAGGGCAAGAGGGTTGAACGATACGATTTTCGCCGGTCAGACAAGCTCAACAAGGACCAGCTCCGCACGCTCACGATGCTCCACGACAACGCTGCGCGGCTGATGAGCGGATCTCTCGCGGGTTACCTGCGCACTCCCGTCCACGTCGAGCTGGTTTCGGTCGAGCAGGTGCCGTACGAGGAGTACCTCCGCAGCATTACCCAGAGCGTATTCGCGATCCTGAGCTTGTCGCCCCTCAACGGTCAGAGCCTGCTTGAGGCGGAGACCGGACTGGTCTTCAGCATGTTGGATCGGATGCTCGGCGGCCCCGGTCGGAGCGCCGAACGAAAGAACCTCAGCGACCTGGAGCGGCCGTTGGTAACCCAGATCGTGGATCGAATTCTCGCCTGCGTGAAACAGTCCTGGGAGAGCATCCTTCTGCTCAACCCGGTCGTGGAGGCTCTCGAGACGAACCCGCAGTTTGTACAGATCGCGACGGCGAACGACGTGGCGGTCACCATCCTCTTCGAGGTGAAGATGGGGCAGTCTCGCGGGGCGATGAGTCTTTGCATCCCCTATTTGATCCTCAAGCCTGTTGCCTCAAAACTTACGATGCAGAAATGGGCGGCCACCGCCGGACGCCGAAAAAGCGAAGCGGCCCGCCGAACACTCGCCTCTCACCTGCGACACGCAGGTGTGGAGTGCACTTTTGAGCTTGGAACTGCAACGCTCACCGTTCGAGAACTGATCTCACTGAAGCCCGGTGACGTCGTCCGCTTGGACCAGCGAACGACGGACGGCCTCAAGATGCTCGTCGGTGGGCGACCCAAGTACCTCTGCAATCTGCTCAGCGGAAAGAGGTTGCAGTTCAGCGTGACAGGACCGCTGCGTCGTTAAAAGGAGGCAACCGAACTCGTGACCACGATAACACCCGAACAGATTCAGGCGATTCAGGAGATCGAAGCGACGATTTGCGAGCGAGGGAGCGAGTCTCTCTCGCAAGCGCTCGGTGGCGATGTCCGCCTTCATAGCCCGCTCGTCGTCAATGGGAAGACGCTCGACTGCCTCAGCGAGTTTTCGTCCAACGCAGTCGTCCTACAGTTTCAGTTCGACGACGGCACGCCTCAATTCGCCGTGCTTTCGACGGACTTGGCTGCCGCCATCGCCAGCGTCGGCGCCGAAGCACCCGTCGAGATCGACCCTGAAGACTTGGAACCGGTGAAGCCGAAGATGCAAGCCGTCGTTGCGGCGCTTGCCGACGGCATGGCCTCAGCGCTCGGAACGCCCATCGTTCCGTCCGGATTCCAGGTTACGGTCGGCAGCCTCGAGTTTCCCGACAACTTCTCCGACACCGCGGAACTACTGCGCGTTCAGCTCGCCGTGAGCGGCGACGTGAATGGGTCTTTGACGTGGCTCATCCACCCGTACACCGTAACCCAACTGTTCCCCGCCACGGCATCCCCGACCCAAGAGCATCCGGAAACCAAGCAGGCCAAGGCAGATCTCGAAGTGTTGCTCGATGTGCCGCTCACCATCAGCGTCGAGCTGGGCCGGGTTACGATGAAGGTGCAAGAGGTGATTGACCTGGGCGCCGGTAGCATCATCGAGATTGACAAGGCGGCGGGCGAACCGATTGACATACTCGTCAACGGTCGGCTCGTAGCGCGGGGCGAGGTCGTCGTCGTGGAGGACAACTTCGGAGTCCGCGTAACGGAGATCCTCAGCCCGAAAGATCGGGTCCTTTCTCTCGGAGACGCCGCTTAGGGAGGAAGGAATGCTATTCGCGGACCTGTTGTCCCAGATGAAGGACGACCCGGTCACGCCACTCTCCGGCGCGACGAGCGGGCTCCACCTTGGATCGGTCATTCAGATGCTTGCGGCTCTGGCGATCGTCGTGTTGATCGTCAGGTGGGTCGTGCCGAAGATCCTGAACCGATGGCAACCAAAGGCCGAGGCGCAGGATCCGTCGGCAATCCGAATCTTAGGGAGCGCAGCCGTTGGCGCCGGCTCCGTGCACATTCTCGAAGTTGAGGGGCGACGCTTTCTCGTCGGCTCCTCGGCAAACGGGTTTTGTCTGCTCTCGGAATTAGGCGAAGAAGAGGTCCCGGCACACTCGCCAACAAACGATCTCTCGCTCGGCAATGAGGGGAGGTTCCAGGAGATGCTCGACCGGCTGGAGAGACTGCGTCAATGAGAAGGCGATGGCTGATCCTGCTGTTGGTAGTCGCCGCGCTGGCGGTGGGAGGGACGGCGTGGGCGCAGACCTCTGTACCGAAGATCAGCGTGGACATCGGGCAGTCGGAGAACCCTGAGGAGGTCGCAACCAGCCTTCAGATTCTGGGGCTGCTCACGATCCTCAGCCTCGCCCCCGCGCTGTTGATCATGACGACCGCCTTTACGCGGATTGTCATCGTGTTCAGCTTCCTGAGGACGGCGCTTGGGACGCCCACGATTCCGCCCAACCAGGTGCTCATCGGATTGAGCTTATTCCTCACGTTCTTCGTCATGAACCCGACCTTGACCAAACTCAACGACGAAGCGCTGCAGCCGTACATGAAGAAGGAGATCTCGTTCGACGTGGCGAAGGAACGCGCATGGGGAACGATGCGCGAGTTCATGTTCAAGCAGACGTACAAACGGGACCTTGCGCTGTTCGCTGAGCTTTCGGGCGTTCAGTATGAATCGTTGGACGACGTGCGGTGGCAGGAACTAGTCCCTGCATTCATCCTCAGCGAAATCAAGACCGCTTTCGTAATCGGTTTCTACATTTTTATTCCCTTTCTCGTGATTGACCTCGTTGTCGCGAGCACCCTGATGAGCATGGGCATGATGATGCTTCCTCCGGCGATCGTCTCGTTGCCGGCAAAAATCCTCGTGTTCTTGCTCGCTGACGGCTGGTCGGTCATTGTTCAAGCTCTTGCAGGAGGATTTCGATGAATCAAGGGGAAGTTCTGGAGATCGGTCGTCAGGCGATGGACGTCGCCCTACGCATTAGTTTGCCGGTGCTCGGTTTGAGTCTGTTGGCGGGTTTGATCGTTGCGATCTTCCAAGCAGTTACTCAGGTGCAGGAGATGACCTTGACGTATGTGCCGAAGATCCTCGCCGTCGTCCTTGCGCTGTTTCTGTTCGGCGGATGGATGTTGACGCAAATCGTCAGCTTCGCCTCTCAATCTTTTCATGCCATCGAACGGGTCGGAGGATGACGCTTGACTCCGCTTTCCTGATTGCCTTGCTCGCCGTGTTCCTGCGAACGTCGGCGATGGTGCTCGTTTCGCCGCTCTTCGTGTCCACCGGCGTTCCGACGAAGGTGCGGGTCTTCTTTTGCGCAGGGCTTGCGCTCGCACTGTCGCCCGCTCTTGCAGGGCAGATTCCGGTGCCACACGACCTCTATGAACTCGTCACACTCGCTGCGCGCGAAGTCGCGTTCGGTCTCATCCTCGGTTTCTTGGTCCAGATGGTGATGCTGGCAGCCCAGGTGGCGGGTTCGTTCCTCGACCTGAGCATCGGCTTGGGACTTGCGTCGGTCCTCGCCCCCAGTCAGACGCTCCCGACCAGCGTCCTCGCTCGATTCAAGTTCTTCCTTGCTCTGTTGCTGTTTCTTAGCCTGGACGGTCATCACTTGCTGATCCAAGCGATGCTGGCGGGTTACCGCGTCCAACCCGATCTGGTGGGCGCTGGTGCCATGCAGATGCTGCTATCCGGTCTGTGGTACATGTCCCTCATTGCGTTGCAGATCGCTCTGCCGGTTACGGCGGTGAGCCTGGTGGTGGATGCGACGTTCGGGATCATGTCGCGTGCGGTTCCACAAATCAACATCCTCATCGCAGGGCTCTCGGGCAAGATGCTTCTCGGCATCGTTGCCCTGTCTCTTTCGCTGCCGACGCTGGCTGTCGGCGTCAACCGATCTCTCGAGTCGGTGCAATCGCTTCTCCGAGCGTGGATGGGACTGTAGATGCCGGACACCAGTCAAGAAAGAACTGAACAAGCGACACCGCGAAAGCGGCAACGGGTCCGCCGCGAGGGCACGGTCGCCAAGTCCACGGATCTGACGACTGCGGGAGTCTTCCTTGCGCTCGCGGTCGGGCTTCCGCTGGCGTTCGGAGGGCTCGCTTACGGAATTCTGCAAACGATGCAAAACGGTCTCGCGCCGTCGGCGACCACGTTATCGCTCCATGCGCTCAGCGAACACTTGGCGAAAACGATGGGGCCGGCGGGAATCGCACTGCTGCCCGTGCTGTTCCTCGCGATGGGCGCCGGCGTAGCGACGAGCCTCGCCCAAGTCGGTTTCCACCTCAGCGCCGAACCGCTCGCCCCCAAGTTCAACCGAATCAACCCAATCGAGGGTTTCAAACGGCTCTTATCACGACGAAGCTTCTTCGAACTCGCCAAGACACTCGCGAAACTGGGAATCTTGGGCTGGATTGCGTGGAAGGACCTTTCGTCGAACTGGGACGAGTTGCTCGCGCTAGCTACGTTGCCTCCGCTCAACGCGCTCGCGTGGGTAGGCGGGTTCCTGAGCAGTCTTCTGCTCAAGGTTGCGATGCTCTGGGTCGTCATCGGCATCCTCGATTACGCATTTCAACGCCGTCAGGTCGAGAAGGAGATCATGATGACGAGGGACGAGCTGAAGCGCGAGCTCAAGGAAACGGAGTTCTCGCCGGAGTTGCGCGCGGAGCTGGCACGACGCCGCCGCGCTCTGGCACGCGCGCGCCAAATGGCGAGCGTGAAGAAAGCCGACGTCGTCGTGACCAACCCGCTCGAATATGCCGTAGCTCTGAAGTACGATGAGAAGAAGATGGCGGCTCCGGTCGTTGTCGCCAAAGGGCGCCATCGTATGGCAGATCGCATTCGGGACGAAGCGAAGAAGCACAGGGTTCCGATCGTTCCGAACCCTCCGCTCGCTCGAACGCTGTACAAAGAGGTCGAAGTCGGTAGTATGATCCCGCCCAGCCTGTATCAGGCCGTTGCAGAGATTCTCGCCGTCGTGTTCCGGTCGAAGTCGCGGCGATGAGGCTCCGAGGAAGCACAAGAGCCGCCATCCTGGGCGGCTCTTGTCGGTTTCGCTGCGAGGACTATACGATTAGTCGCAAGCCCAGTACCAGGTGCCTTCCGTCGGGTGAGGATCGCCGGAGCGGTGACCCTCGGGGTCTACTCTCGCCTCATCGAAACCCGCGTGCCCGACGGTGAACTTCGTATGGCCGTCGGCGTACAGGAAGTTTCCACCGAGGTGGTGCCAACGGCGATAGAAGTTCCAGGGTGGATCACAATCGTAGCCGTAGCGATTACACGCATCGGGGGTGTATTCGCGATCGAACGCGTAGTGCATCTCATCGCGAGCGATTCGCGTCTCCGAGGGAAACTGGACCTCGGAATCCTTCACGATCTTCGTGTAGTCGTACGGCACGTTGTTGCTACTGGATTCCCCAGCCACGACCGAGAACATGCACTTAGTGAATCGGTAGCTCGAGCCGTAGGCTTGCCAGTAGCTACGAGCGGTGGGCACATCCCGGTCGGTGAACGGGCCGCCTTGGTCCAGCGGGCACTTGAAGATCGGCTCCAGCGCGAAGGTCTTCACCCCGTTCGCGTCGGAATCCACACCACCGCTTTGGATGTACGGGTGGAGCAGGGTCTCGACGCCCTTGTGCCCAGGCTGCCCAGCTGCCGGGTTGCTCATGTAGGCGTAGAAGATGGGGTAGGTGTCATCGTAGTCCTGGAGGTACATCCGCACGGCCATGCCGATCTGACGCAGGTTGCTGAGGCAGTGAGTCTTCTTTGCCGCCTCTTTTGCCCGCGCGAAGATCGGAAAGAGAATGGCCGCCAGGATGGCGATGATCGCGATCACCACCAGGAGTTCGATCAGTGTGAACGCTTTGTTATCCGGTCTGTTTCGCATTGGTCTTCTCCTTTGAAACGCAAAAGCCGCTTCGCAGAGAGCGAAACGGCTCGGAAGACCGGTTGGTCTCTCCGTTCCGCTTCCCTACGCCGGTACGAACCGGATCAGGTTCAAAGGGTCTCCCTGTTACGGGACTCTCAGCCTCGCGCCGGAGGCTCCCCTAGCGAACGGCTTTCACGTTCTATTCACAGTATACCACGGTAGCAACTCCAACGGACCGCAACACTACTGGGTGTGTGGGTTCTGGTGGGCCCGGCAGGATTCGAACCTGCGACCAAGCGGTTATGAGCCGCCTGCTCTAACCACTGAGCTACAGGCCCCCGCGGCACGAGAGGATACCTGCCGAGGGGTAACCTCGGGCAGGCTTGAAGCATCGAAAAGATCAGAAGATGACGTTCGAGGCGGTGCAATCCGGCCCGCGAGCCGAGGAAGACGCTTACCTGATCCGACGATTTCGGGAGGGCGACGCCTCGGCGTTCGACGCTCTCTACGAGAAATACTACGGCCGGGTGTTCTCTTTAGCTCGAGGCATTCTGAACAGCAATGAGGACGCGCTCGACGCGGTTCAAGAGACCTTCGTGCAAGTATGGCGAAATCTGAAGAGGTTCGAAGCCAAGAGCCAGTTCAGCACGTGGCTCTACCGGATTTCGGTCAATACGGCGATTCAGCACGCCCGAAGGAGTAAACGCCATCGCCAAAATACCGTTCCCCTCGAAACCGCCGAAACGCTACCGGGCGGCACCGTTCCGGAAGTATCTGAACTCAAAGAACAGGTGTATCAAACGCTGACCCGGATGCGGGAAGAGGATCGGGCGGTTCTCGTACTGTACTACTGGGAGAATCAATCGTTGGAGGAGATCGCCGAGGTCCTCGGCTGCACCGCCAACGCGGCGAAGACCAGGCTCTTCCGCGCCCGAGAGCGATTTCGAGAGATTTGGATCGAGATGGAGGAAATCCATGAGTAAATCACCAAACGTACCGATGCCTGAATCCGTCCGCGAGCTGCTGTGGGCAGCCGCGGAGTCGAACGACCCAGCGACGATCGCGGAGTTTGAACGCCGCTATCCGCAGTACCGCGCCGAGCTACACCGTACCAGGGCCATGATTGACGCGATGCGGCAGGCTCGACCGCAAGCCACGACGATGGCGCGGTTCCGAGTTCCCGAGACTGCTCGGCGACCCATCGGCGCACGCCTCGCTCTCGCGCTCGCCGCTGTCCTCGGGTTGGCGCTCGTGGGCTTCAGCGCATACCAGGTGACGGGCTGGCTGCACAACCAGCGCAAAGCGCCCAGCGCGACTCAGCCGGACTCCTCCACACCGCTCCCGTCGCCTTCTACCGGCTCCACGAACAACTCCGTGGAGCCTACGCCGACGCCGCAGGCCACGGATCCAGCCCAACGCGGCGTCGCCGAACGCCCCTTGCCGCCCGCGCCACCTCCCGCGGTGGTCCGCTTGACGGGTGACGCCACGTTGTTCGATGCGATTGCCGCCCTGAAATCTGCGGGATTTGAGGTTCGCTTGGATCCCGATGTCAAGGACACGGACCTCAACCTCGCTCCGAACAATCCGGATGCGATCGTCGAGCTCTCCCCCGAAGAGGCGATCCTGCTGATCGAGCGCCAGGCGCCGGTTCGGGTCCAAGACCTCGGGCCGGAAGGGCTGCTGATCGTGCCGCTCGAGAAGGTCCGGAACGTGGACCCGCCGTCGGGACCTGCCCAGCCGAGAGAGGCATCCGGGAACTAACGGGAAGCGTTTCTGCGTCTATAGGGGCGATGCGTCTCAACCGTGGCGGGGGCTTTAGCCTCATCGAACTGCTCGTTGTCATCGCGATTATCGCGATCCTCTCAGCGATTCTGTTTCCCGTTTTCGTCCGTGCCAAAGAGGCTGCGAAGAAGATTGCCTGCCTCAGCAACATGAAGCAGCTCGGCATGGCTACGATGATGTACACGGACGATCACGACGGTTTCCTTCCGATGGGGTCGAACCGGACCGTGCCCCGCACGGATCCCCTGCACCTCTGGACGGGGCAAATCTTCCCGTACGTAGCGAACCGGCAGCATGTTTCCTGCCCGAGTCAGCCCGGCAAGTACGGCGAGACCTGGGATGAGCGGGCGGAAATGACGATCGGGTACTCGGACGCGACGAGCTACGACCCGATCAGCGGCTGCGACGAGAACGACCCGAATCGCTCCGGCTGCGAGGGCTTCACGACGCCGGCGAGCGTTCGCAAGATGGACCGCCCTTCGGAGATCGCCCTCTTCACCGACACGCCCGGCGGGCCGGTGACTTCGAAGTATCGGGGGTACATCTTCAGCCCCTACAATGGACCGGACGATCCGTT
>RFHN01000144.1 GCA_003695835.1 Armatimonadota bacterium | reverse complement strand
GTCTACCCCAGCCCACCCGACCGGGAGCAAGCGCCGGGCGCAAACCTAGCTCAAGAACATCCGCGCTTCACTGACGCTTAGGGAGCGATTGCATCCTCGCGAGTGCTCGACCCTCGACCCCGCCCCTACAAACCGTCGGCCTCCTTGCCGACAGTATCTTCATGGGGGTATCCTATGCCCCTGCCCACTGCCGCGTAGCTCAGTGGTAGAGCAGCTGACTGTTAATCAGCGGGTCGTAGGTTCGAATCCTACCGCGGCAGCCATGTCTCCTCTACCGAACGCGGCGGCTTCGGAATTTGGCTCGCTCCGTTTCTGCATAATTAAGGGCCATGCAGCTTGCCCTGCCGGATCCTGGATCCGTTGTCCGCTTTCGAGAAAGGGAATGGATCCTGCTCCCAGGGACCAAGGGGGAGCCTGTGGCTTACCTGCGTCCCATCGCCGGAACGACCGACGACGTCGTCGGTGCCCACAAGACGGTGTGCAGCTGGATAGAGGACGAGCGCATTGTACCAGGCTCGTTTCCTCTTCCTCGCTTAAACTTTGTCTCGGATCACGAGTCAGCACAACTGCTGTGGCATGCGACTCGCCTGTTGCTTCGCGACGCTGCCGCCCCTCTGCGCTGTCTTAGCCATGTCTCCGTAAAGCCACGTCCCTACCAGCTTGTACCGCTTCTCTTGGCTCTTAGACAGCACCCGGTGCGGCTCTTCATTGCGGACGACGTTGGCGTAGGAAAGACGGTCGAAGCACTGTTGATCGCTCGAGAGCTCTACGATCGCCGGCTGATTCGAAGGTTCGCTGTACTCGCGCCTCCCGTTCTCTGCGATCAGTGGGAGAACGAGATTCGAGACAAGATCGCGCTGGACCCAGTCGTCATCCGAGCGGGTACCGTAGCCTCTCTCGAGCGGTCCGTCCCGCCTACCTTGTCTCTCTATGATGCTTTCCCGTTTCAAGTCATAAGCATCGACTGGGCGAAGATGGAGCGTAACCGCAGCTCTCTGATTCAGCACTGCCCCGAGTTAGTGATCGTTGACGAAGCCCACGGCGCATCCGAGTCGCGGGGCGGCGGACAACAACAGAGATACAGACTCCTCAAAGAGCTGGCCAAAGACTCATCCCGTCACCTGCTGTTTCTCAGCGCGACGCCTCATAGCGGAGTGCAAGACGCATTCCTGTCGCTCACACGTCTTCTCGTCCCGGGTTTGAATAACGAAGACGAGGATTACCAACAGCGACTTTCTCGGCACTTCATTCAACGACCGCGCAAAGAGGTCCGTGACGCGTGGAAGGATCAGGGAAGCTTTCCGGATCGCGAGAGCGAGGATGTGCCCTACACACTTAGCCCCAGACTCAAAGAACTCATCGAGCGGACTACCAATCTCTGTGCCGAAGTTGTCGAAGAGTTCGATCCCGACTCCCGGAACCCGGCATCGTTGTGGGGTGCGCTCGCAATCATTCGATGTGTCAATTCGAGCCCCGCATCCGCGGTCAGTACACTTCGCAAGCAGGCAGGGGAGCAGCCTGTCGAGCCATCCGACCTCGAATCCGAAGAGGCTGCGGCTGAGCAGACCGTGGCCGACCCGACCGACAACCCGGTGAGCGACGAGAATCCCACGGCACCCGCTCAGCGATTCCTTAGCAAGTTGACGCGAAGCCAACGGAAAGAGCTTCGAGATCTTATCAACCTTGCCGAGCAGATCGCCAACTCTCCGGACGATACGAAACTCGCCGCCTGTCTTCAAACCGCCTCCCGGCTCATCAAAGAGGGCTATAACCCGATTATTTGGTGTCGGTACCTCCGCACCGTCGAATACGTCGCTTCGGCTTTGGAGCGAACTCTTCCCTCGAATGTCCAAATCGTTCCCATCACCGGAAGGGATGCCGACGAGAAACGCGAGCAAGCGATTCGGGAAATTGACCTCGAGCAACCGCGCGTCCTCGTCGCCACCGATTGTCTCTCCGAAGGCATCAACCTCCACAACCACTTCAACGCTGTCATTCACTACGATCTGCCTTGGAACCCCAATCGTCTTGAGCAGCGCGAGGGACGAGTGGACCGCTTCGGCCAACCGTCCAGCGTTGTCAAGGCGATCCTCCTCTACGGCCAAGGCAACCGCATTGATGGTCATGTCTTGGACGTCCTTCTCCGCAAGGCAAGAAAGATCTACCAGGAGCTTGGCGTTCTCGTGCCTGTTCCGACCGATAGCGAGGCTGCTTTGAGCGCGATCTTCGCCCATCTGTTGTTCAAGCGCGGCGGGCAGCTCAACCTCGAGGCAGAAGACTCCCGCAACAAGACTCTCGAAGAGTGGGATCTGGCCATTGAACGCGAAAGAAGAGGGCGCACTCCGCACTACGCTCACCGCGAGTGGAATACCGAAACGGTGGGAGAGGTGATCGAGACGATTGAGGAGGTCATCGGCGGCGCGGAATCCGTGCGCAAGTTCGTGCTCTCGGCTTGCAAGCGCATCCACCTACCCATAGAGCCCCTCTCGGATGGCAGAACCTACAAGATCGCAGCTCGTTACGACGACCCCCGATATCCCAGCGCCGTGCTCCAAGCAATGCCCGACCCTCGCCTGAGAAAGGATATTCGACGGGCCGGCGAATGGAGAGTGACGTTCCATGATGACCCTGAAGACCAAAAGGCGCGGCGCGACCGGCAGATTGACTACCTCGGCAGAAACCATCCCTTCGTCAAAGCCCTCGCGAGCCACGTCTTTGAACAGGCCCTCGAACAAGAGAAGGAGGACGAGCGCATCGCCTCCCGATGCGGAGTCATCGCCACCAACCAAGTGAAAACCCTCTCCGTCCTCCTCCTTTGCCGCTTGCGATACCTGCTCAACCCCGACTCCTCTACGCCCCTCCTCGCCGAGGAAGTGGGCGTCTTTGGATTCCAAGGCCTCCGGGCGACGACGATCCTCACGCCCGACGAGGCGATGGAACTGCTCAGCAAAGCCAAGCCGACCGCCAATCTGTCCCAAACGGAAAAACGGGAACTCCTTGCAAATCTGAAGGATTTGGTCCAGGCATGGTGCGATGAGAAAATGGGAGGCTCCTACGCTCAACTCTTCGAAAAGTTCCGGAAACAGGCCGAAGAGCGACAAGCCTCGGTCCGAGACGGCTATCGCAAGCTCCTCCCACCTGACCAAACCGATCAGGTCTCCCTCAAACTCCTGTGGCCGCCCGACCTCATCGGAATCCTCGTGCTGAAACCGGAGGTCGGATCATGATTCAACTCTCTGCGGTTCGCATCGAAGGAGGACTCTTCTCCGCTGACCTCTTCGAGCAAATCCTCGCCGAAGAGATCGAAGGACAAAAACCCGCGGACTTTGGACT
>RFHN01000143.1 GCA_003695835.1 Armatimonadota bacterium | reverse complement strand
GTGGTGATCCAGCAATTGGGGCTGGCACTTGGTATTCCTCTGGTAATCGTCTTTTTGCTGCTGCTGGCCCTCGATTGGCCGCCTGATGTGGAGTCGCTGCTACGCTCGATCAAAGTCGTCGGCGGAGTGGGGGCATTTATCTTCTTCGTGCTGCTGCCCATTGCTCTGTTGGTGACTTTTGCCGGCGGCTACGAAATGGAGTATCGCTTGAACGAGCGGGGCATCGGCGGGCGGACGGTCGGGCGCACGGCGAAGCGGAACGCGATCGTCAACTTCCTGCTGATCCTTTCGGGCCGGCCCACGGCGATGGGCGCCGGGATGGCGGCGCAGGCTCGCCAGGTGGAGTACGTCGCCTGGAAGGACGTCCAGCGAGTGGAGGCTGACCCGAAACGCCGGCTCATCACCCTGAAGAAGGGCCGGTGGCCGCTGATGGTGGTGGCTTGCGACGAGGCCCACTATGACGCTGTGCTGCAGGAAGCGCAAGCCGCCGTGATCCGCAATGAAAAGCCCAGCCACCGTTCATCGTCCCGGGCAAGCCGCTGATCCATAGGCAGGTGTTTCTTTCTCGCACATTGGAAACGATGTGCCCAGATGGCGAGCAGGCCCAATTTCTCGCCTGACAACGTACGAAAGGAGGCGCCTTGTGGCAGAACATGCTAGGCTCAAGTTGTTTATTTATCTGTGTTTGATAGTGGTGATTCTCGCCGCCTGCCGCCCCAAGTCACAAACGTACCAGACAGGGGAGCCCGCGCCGACGGTGGCACAGGAGGCACCTAAACCCACCGAGGCTGCCAAGCCAGCGGCGACGGTCTCCGCGCCGCAGGCCCCTCCCAAGCTTGAAGCACTGCCAAGCTCATGCGAGTCCGGTCATGTCATAACGGCCGATCATGCGACGATGATCAGATCCCATCCTTCTCTGAAACCAGGGCCCTTGTTCTCTGGAAGTGGCAGCTTCAAAGAGAAGGAGGTCGACACGTTTCCGTGCGATCCAGGCCAGGACTTCGGACCCTTTTCTGTGGATACCGGGGGCAAGCTCATCGCGCATATCACTGGTAACCCTCCAGTTACCGCAGCACGATCCATCAGCAACTACGGTGTCGGCCTGGTTATTACATTCGAACCGTTGCTCGGAGATGGCAGCTATGGGCCGGGCCAGGAAGTCGTTAACGTTTGGTTAGTGAGGGAGGAGACAGAGGCTAAAATGGAAGGAGAGTGGCCGGGGGCGGGTCGCTTGCGCGCGTACACCACCGCACCAAGAAGCAGCGGACCGTTGACTCAGCAGTGCGTCGGACAGTCCTACACCGTCCAGGCCGACATCACCGAGGTGTTCGACAGCGCCCCTGCTCAGCCCGGCATGACCATCCATAGTGGAGACCGCATCAAGACGGGGTGGGGCCAAGCCGTGCTGGAATTCAACCCGGCGCTCCAAATCGCCGCGAACAGCGAGGTTGAATTCAACCTTCTCGGCCCTCAGACTCCGATCGCGGCAGGTACCACTCCTCTCCCGAACGCAGCATATGAGCTGGCGATCAAGATAGAGGAGTTCAAGAAGGCTGGTTACCTCTTGCCGGAGGATACAAACCCCGAAGACTACGGCGACTTGTTGTCCCTGGATGCCCCACATCGCATTGCCGGTGAGGCACTGCGTCGGATATCGGATATTCAGAAGCCGTGCTTGGCTGCAATGGACCTCAAGCTTTACCTCGATGCACAGCCGCACGGTGGACAGGCTCGTGCAATGGATACCGTAGCAGATATCGCCAAGATATGGGCCTTGCCCAACGAATATTCGTCATGGTATGACTTTCTCAAGTTCTTAGGGCGGGAGGTTCCCATTCTCAATACGATTGGTAACGCCAAGAATGTTGCCGACACGGGTACGAGGCTGTACCAAGAGCTAGAACAAGAGCTAGCGGCCGAAGCGTCAAGGTCCAGGGCGGCTCAAATACTCGGAGCCTATGACGAAAGCAAGGGGTGGTCAAAAGATGAGATTGCCAGACGCGAGACCGAGCTCCTAGAGGCTATCGACAACAAACAAATGGAGATGGAACAAGCTCGCAAAGACTTGGATAGGCAAATAGCTAATCTCGATCAGCGCCTCGAAGACCTGAAGTGCATAATCAAACTCAAACGCAAACGCCAGCCCCCCGCAACAATCTACTCCGACAGCCAGTATTGTGCAATTGAGTTTGCCAACCGGAACAACGCCGCCTTCAACCTACGCGGCGATTACTACAACAAACAACAGGCTCTTCTGGCAGAAATGGAGCATTTGCAGGCAGAGCTCTACTCCCTCAGAACGTATTCTGAAGCGCGAGCGGCAAACCACTGCCCGGAGGTTAAGCCCTCTGCATCAACGCCGCCAGACCCGTGCACGGCGCGGAAAGTTGTCGAAACCGTGGTAGAGGCTGGGGCTATACGGGTTAGCGAAAAGGCGTTTGGTCCTGCCGGCAAGGCCATTTCCCAAATGGGGGTTGTCTATCTGGATGGCATCAAGCACCAGGTGTGGCCCGACGGTACGGATTACAGCCTCGAGAAGGATGGAGAGCATGCCGTAGTGCGCGTGTTCGACGGAAACGTGACGGTCATTTCAGAACAGGGAATGAACCTGTCGGTTACCGCTGGTCAGCAGGTGACGCTTCCCGATGGGGCCGTTACGAACTTCGATCTGGCGGCAGACGATGGTGGTCTGGTAGGTGGCATTCCGCTGCGTGACCTGCCGCTCGATAGCCATGTCGCTGAACCATATGGCGTGTCGGACCTGCGCGTCGACAACGGATCGTTGCCCGCCGGCTGGCTGTGGCAAGATCCGGGCAGAGACCTAAGCGGACCCGGCGACGCGACGTGGGAAGCGCTGGATGCCAACACGCTCCGCATCACCGTGCCGGACGGAAATGATTTCTGGAACCGCCGCAGCGATGCGCCGCGGCTGCTCCATAAGGTCACCGGTGACTTCGACCTGGAAGCAGAAGTTCTGCTGCAGTGCAAAGGAAACGACGGCGCTTCCGCCTCATTCGCCATCTTCACACCCGATGCGCCGTTAGGATACCTGTGGCACCAGATGGCCCCCGAAGGACTCGGCGCACACTATTTCCTGATCGGCGGACGCGGTAAGTGGGCGGGCTGGGACAAACTCGAGGTGTTAAACCGCCAACCGGAGGACTGGCCCGACGCGCTACAAACGCCCATCCGGATCAAGTTCTCACGGCGAGGAGAACTGATCAAAACCTATTGGAGCACGAACGAGGGAAAAACCTGGGAACTGAGCAATCGGCAAGTCATGAATCTGCCACAGACGATGTGGATCGGCTGGATTTTCAAGCGCGAGGCGCATGACGGGTTGCATGATGAGCCAGCGATCATCACGTTGCGCGATGTCCGTCTGACAACCGCACCGCTCGGAACCTTGCCGAATGCCAATTGGGACATGGTCGATCATCCCGGAACCGTCGTCCCGATCGGCAACGGGGTCATGATGGCGCAAGACGGTTCCACGCCCGGTGTCCTCCATGCATACAGTCCATGGTCGATCAGTGGTGATTTCGATCTCATTGCCCGGTTCGACGCTGCGCCTCTCGAAATACAGCCCGGACAGGAACGGTATATCGAGGTCGCCGTGGCGACAAACGACGACCAGAATCGGGCCTACGTCCGTAACGCTCTGACGGCTGATTGGCATCGCACCGACTCCGACATGCGCATCGGGGGAAACTGGTACCGTTACCATAACCTTGAGACACAGGAGAGCTCCGGTCGAGTGCGACTTGTGCGCGAAGACGGCATCTTCACCAGTTACGTGTGGAAAGATGGCGACTGGGTAACCGTTGCCGACTGGAAAGAAGGTTTTACCGAGCCGGTCTATCTCGACCTGCGGTTCCAATGGATCACGCCGAAACCGGTCTTGCAGACTGTAACGTTCACTGTTGAGCGGCTGGAGACAGAGGCAGGAGTGTTGATCGGGGCGGAGGAGGCGCAGCCGAGCGGAGCTGAGCCTGCGGCCACGGCCGCTCCCGCCGCCGGACCGGCTCAGCCAACAACGCAGATGCCGCCCCTGCCCGAGTCCATCCGGCCGACACCTGGTCCGGCCCTCACGGGTCAGCAACGTCTCGACGAGACCTCCCTGTTCGACGATTTCTCCTCGGACGCTCTGGGCTGGTCCGTGCGGGACAACGACGCTGCCACCACCGGTTATGAGAGTGAACAGTATTTCATTCAGGTCAAGCAGCCCACTTACTGGGTGATGAGCAAAGTGCCCGGCGACTTCCCACACACCATGGTCGAGTTCGACGCTGCGGTCGCGCCGGGTTCCGCCGGCGGCATGTACGGCGTGATCTGCCACTACCGGAACAGAGACAACTACGACTTCGTAGCCGTCGACCCGGAGGTGGGCAGCATCGCGGCCGGGCGACTGTTGAACGGCGAATTCAGTTTTCTCAGCGGTGAAGCGGGGGGCGTGACAGAGGAACCGGCCGCCAGCTTGGACCCATCAACGACGGCCAGCAATCGGGTGCGGGTCCTCTGCACTGGGGATCGTCTGGAACTGACCATCAATGGGACGACAGAGGGCAGTTGGCCTCTAGACCCTTCCGCCCAAGCGGGTAAAGCAGCTCTCTTCGTCTACGGTTTCAAAACCTTGGCGGAAAACGGCTACAAGGTGCGCTTTGATAACTTGACGGCGGCCTTTGAGCAGCCACAGACCGGTGCACCCACCCCGGAGCCTGTGGCTGTCGCGCGGCCGCCGACACCCACCCCACCGCCAACGCCC
>RFHN01000142.1 GCA_003695835.1 Armatimonadota bacterium | reverse complement strand
TATTTTTCAGTCTACGAGCGCTGGCCAGAAACGATGGAAGACTGCGATGCCGTCAGTGCCAACCCTAATGCACAGGACGCACCCTGTGATCAACACTGCTCAGCAATAAGAATGCTATAGGGAACGCAATGCATAAGAGTTGGTACCTTCGAATTGGTTGCGTGACTGCGGTAGTAGCGCCGGTTCTTGTTTGCGCGGGGGTAGTGCAGCTGCTCGCTGAGGGACCGGACGAGACTGGGCGGATTGTTCAACACAGGGGTGCTGGCCCGACCTTTTTGGTGCTGGCGCTCTTAGGAATCCTGTGCGGGATTGCCGCTGTAAGACTGTTGATCATGGGGCTGAGAAGGTGATACTTGGTGGTCGTTTCCGATGCTATCCTGTCCCGGGCAAAGGCTGCGAGCCGAGGCCACGTGACATCTGGATCCGGCCGCCGGGGAATGTTGGAGGAACTGGTGGAGCGAGCAGGCAAAAACGTAGAGCGGGTAGAGAATCCACTCAGGAAAGCGCTCCGCTTGCCGCAACGGATGAGCTATTTCGTCTACGGCCCTAGGAGTGTACGATGGCTTATTGTTGGCGAGTATGTGTGTTGTTGTTCTTTGTATTTGTGCCCTTTGCCGGAACCGCGGCAAAGGTCGTCGTTATCTCCCAGGGCATGCCTTTGCCGTCGCAAGGCTTACCGACATTCAACGGAGTTCTGGCTGAGCTGGAAGCGAGTAAGAACCGAGTTGAATTGGACGAGTTCGCTGAGGAGATGATGAGCTTGTTCCACGCCGATGAGGAAAACATATCTACCAAGCCGTTGGTTGCCGATTCGATTTATCAAGTTGTGCTAGCATGGAAGCATGAGGGTGCGATGTTGCTTGTCGCAAGTGACGGCGCAGCGTCGTTTCGGCAGGCCGGGGTTCTGGGGTGGACGAACGGTTGGTTCGACCTCGCTATGATGGAGTCAATTCCTGGATTAAAGGCGCTGAGCCCAATAAACTCAACCGTCTACCCGACTGCCGTTTGGCGGTTGCGGTTCACGAACGAAACGAAAGAGGTTGTAACGCTGAATGACTTTCGCGGCCGGCCGCTCGCAGTGATCAAGCCTCAGGAGACGATTGAGCGCTTCCTGATCAATCGAGTTGATGCCGCGGTGCAAGGCAATGTAGTGATCCATGAAGTGTGTTTGAAAGCCGACTATTCAGTTGGCTTGCCGTCCGGCGTGCGCCTCCCTCTGGATCCTCCCGGAGCCTTGCGCGCGCGTGGCGTCGGGTACCCCCGGGAGGTGAGGGGCGGTGGCGTCACACTCAAGTTCGGCCCCGATTCTAGTACGGGTGTGTTCATCGCGACGCTGACCCCCGAGCAGACTTCGTCCATTTGGATGCTCGTTGTCATTGTTGTGACGTTCGGAGTTGTGCTGTTGATCCTCCGGTGGTTGCTTGCCTCGGGCCGAACGCGGTCGGTGGAAGAGTGAGAATGGGGATCGAATGGCATCGTTTGAACGAGTGGCTGTGGGAGTCTTGGGCGGCCCAAACCGAGCAGAACGCGGTGCCTGGGGGGAGCAGCGGGACTTTCTCAAAGCCTACCTCGACAAGAACGTGGACAGGCTTTCCACGACGCGCCGAGGAATGCTGGAGGAACTGGTGGAGCGAGCCTCCAATGAGTACAGGAACGAGGGAGGATAGAGAAGTGTGTCAGCGGTCGATTACTCTCTGCTTGGTCTTACCCACTTTGATCGTGTTCGTTCTTGGATGTGCCGTCCGGGATGAGCGTTCTAGCGAGATGCGGGCCGTGTATGCGGATCTACGTAAACTGGACGACGCGCTGCAAGTGTATTACATCGACTGCGACCCAATTGTTCGGCCGCTATCGTCTCGGGACCGTTCGTTTGTGGAGAAGGCCGTGCAGTTTGGCGTCGAGAGACAGGTGGCGGAAGCCATGGCGAAGCGCCCTTGGGTCTACAAGACAGTTGAAGCTGTAACGGGGAAGGACTTTACACGTTTACAGGGCAGCGTCTTCTACCTCGAGGCGCGGTCGGAACAAGGCCGCGTCCTCGGACGGGTTCGGGTTGATAGCGTTATTGAGATTGAATATCGCTGAGGTCGGCAATGCCATTCCGATAGGTAATCGAGATGCCGGAGTGGGTGGGGAAACTGCTCTTTCGCTACGAGCCGTTGAGGCCGCAGCGCGGCGCGTAGCCCTACTGTTCCTGGGGCTCGACCGAAAGCAGGCACCACAGCAATGAAGGCGATTGTCGGCCTCCCGAGGACCGAGCGGGTCAATCCTCGGGCGAGAGAGGGTCTCCCGACGGTGTGGGGTGGAAGCCACCCGTCTCGGGCACGAAATTCGTCAGTAGCGCTCGGGTTTCCCCAATCGCTGCGGCTTCGTTCCGTGCCGCCTCTCTCCGACTCTCAGTCTTTCCTCGGGTCTGGCCGAAGCCGTTCCTTTGGAAGGGACTGCGAGTCGTCCGGCAATCGCCTTCGCTACTACTCTATCCCAATTCCACCTTGCCGTGTGCCGGTTTCATCCCCTTATGGCAGCATTTTCCCGTTGTCCACCGTTTTTCCCCATAGTTTTCCACACCGCTCAGAGCGCGGCGTAGAGCAAGGCGGCAAGTGCCGCGAACAGGGTGGTGAGGAGATTGACGAGGTTGTTGCCCATCCACGCCCAGCGGCCTTCGAGGGTGTCGCCAAGAATACTGTCGAAGACGGAGCCGAGGAAACCGATTGCGACGATCGGCCCGACATCCGCCGTGCGCCCGGCAAACACGAGCATAAGCCCTGGGAGGGAAGATCCAAGGAACGCGCCGAACAACCCCTCTGGGGAGACGACGCCATTCGGTCCCGGCTCGCTGGGCTGGAGCGTTGTGATATGAAAGAACTTGCGTCCGTAGGCTGTCCCGAACTCGGTGGCCCAGGTGTCGGCGCTCGCTGCGCAGATGGATGCGAAGGCAGCGAGCAGCCAGCTCGGGTCGTCCGTGAGCAGGTAGACGAGGCTGCAGGCTGCCGCGATTCCGCCGTTTGCGACGACCTGAGCAGCGTTGCGGCGCGGTTCGTCCAACCGGATGCGCCGCTTCCGTTCGACGCCCAGCCGCCCCAGCGCGACAGCTCCGAGAAAGAACAGGACGAGCGCAATTCCGAGTGGGACTCCGCCCGCTTCGTAAATGAGCGCACCGACGAGGAAGGCCGCCACCGAGCCAGGGAGCGTAAGCCACCGGCAAAGGGCAGCCAACGCGGCAAGCGCCGCGGCGTAGAGCATTCTCGCGTTCTACCGAAGTTCGCCCTTGCGTTCGCGGCTGAACTCCCACCAGGGGCGAGCGGGTTCGCCCTTGGCGTAGGCGGTCACGGCAGCGAAGACGTCCCGCACGCACGGGTCGAGCTTGCGCCCCTCCAGAGCGGAGAGGCGTGCGTACAGGTCGTCAGGGTCTTGCTGGGCAAGCTCCTCGACTGTTCGGATGCCCAATCTCAGCAGGTCGTCCGCAACCGCGGGGCCGACGTTCGGGATCTTTTGCAGTTCGAGGTACGCGAGACGGTCGCGAGCGTCTTGGGTGGCGTGCTCACTCACGGCACGCAGTTTCGACGCCCGCCCTCGATTTCCTGCTTTTGGTGCCCGTGATTAGTCCGCGTCGGAGGTGTACAGCGGGATGTAACCGCGCTGCAGAGCGATGCGGACCGCGTGAACTCGGTTGCGAACGCCCAGCTTCCGGAAGACGCGCTCGAGGTGGTAGTCCACCGTACACTTCTGGATTCCGAGCTCATCGGAAATCTCACGGCTCGTCAGCCCTTGGGCGACGAGGCCCAAGACTTCGGTTTCACGGGGTGACAAAGGATTCTTCTTCGTTGTTCTCTGACTCGGCATAGATCTCTCCTGACAATGAAGGGTTCAATTGCCCCAATCCGTCGGGGCCGCTTTTACTACGCATTAAC
>RFHN01000141.1 GCA_003695835.1 Armatimonadota bacterium | reverse complement strand
TCTTTGCAGAGGGGTTTGGGTATGCGAATGTCGAGGTCCGCGCGCCCGCGACGGCGGAAACGGTCTATCGCCTGGCCTCGGTCAGCAAACCGATCACGGCGGTCGCTGTTCTACGACTCGTCGAGGAAGGGAAGATCCGATTGGACGAAGATATCCGAACCTATCTGCCAGAGTTTCCGGACAAGGGCAAGAAGATCACCGTTCGCCAGCTACTGAACCACACGTCCGGCATCCGCCATTACCAGGGTCTGGAGTCGCTCCGCAACACGCACTACGACGGTCCGATCCCCGCGCTTGAGATCTTCAAGAACGATCCGCTGGTCAGCGATCCTGGGTCAGAGTATCACTACTCGACCTACGCGTACACCGTCCTTGCAGCCATTGTGGAGAAGGCAAGTGGCAAGAGTTTTCCCGAGGCCATGCGTGGAACCGTTTGGCAGCCCGCGGGGATGACCTCGACGGCGGTCGAAGATCAGCGGAAGATCGTTCCCCATCGCGCATCCGGCTACTTTCTCGGGCCGGACGGCGAATGGCAGAATGCAGTGGACGTTGATCTGAGCTACAAGTGGGGCGGAGGCGGGCAGGTGGGCACCGTTCTCGACCTCTGCTCGTTTGGGAACGCGCTGCTCGAGGGAAGGCTCCTCTCCAAGGGGACGCTGGACGAGATGTGGACGCCCTCCAAGCTGTCGAATGGCAGCACGATCCCGTATGGTCTGGGCTGGGGCGTCACCACGCACCGTGGCGAGCGCCTGTACTCGCACAACGGCGCTCAGCAGGGAGCGCGATCCAGTCTCTGGATTCTGCCGGAGAGGGGCATCGTGATCGCCGTGCTCACGAACTACGAGAGCCACGACATCAACAAGCTGGTGAACCTCGTCGCGGATACCTGGCTGAAGGCGAACTCGCGATAGCACGTCCGGGTAGTTCCAGACAAGGCTTATAGGGAGAGACGCGATTCGCTATCTCTTCTGTTACAGCTGGGTAATCTGTTTCGGGAATGGCCCGCTCAAGCATCCCTCCGCTGAAGTTGGTGCACCTCCTAACGGTTCTTCAGCTGCTGGTTGCCGCTGTCTGCGCTGGGGCGCAGGGGCAGAGCGAGGACGACAGTTTCCGCTTCTTGTACCCCTCCGAGAATGGAACGGTGTTCGCACTTCCGCATGTAATCCTGTTCTTCGAAGCAAGACCGAGAGCCAACGGTGCGCTCCCTCGGAGCGTTCGGCTCGTTGTGGATGGGCGACCCATTCCCGAGCGGGCGATCACGCATTGCGCAATCTGTGCTGGGCCGCATCCCGCCGTTGCGGTACGAGAAGCGCCTTGGGCAGCGGCCGAGGGCGAACACTTGGTGGAAGTCGTCGCGACCTTTGATGACGACAGCTCATACCGAACTGGCATGCGCTACCGGGTTGACAGTGGATGGACATCGCTCGTCGGGCTGAATGGCGTGATTGCCTACCCCGGAGCGGTCACGCCGTCCTACAACGGTGTCCAAAGCGAGGTAGTGCTCGGTGAGCGGTCGGGAACGGGAGGCGGCGGACTATCACTCTCGGTCGGCTGTGGTCGCATGCGGGCGCAAGGGTCTTTTGGTTGGACTGGTGATCCGGGAATCGGAGCTGTGTTGCTCTCGTACGAAGCCACACGGAGAAGGGCGGCATTCGGGGTCGGCTCAGTTGGCAGATCCCCTTTTGCCGCCGTGGAGTTTAGAGATCAGCCGGTACGTGCGACCCTTGTGGTCGGTGTGGGTACGAACGACCTCCCGAGGGCTTGGCTGGGTGCGCGGTTTTCCCTTTCGAACCTAACCGCCTGGCTGCGCGTGCCTCACACAAGCGACTTCTGGGCGGTAGTCGACTTGACCCAGCTCCACGTTGAAGTAGACGAAACCGGCGCGGTCAACTACGGCGCATCCATCAGTCACCCCTACGGGTGGTCGGCGGGACTCTTCCACTTGGGAACCCGCGGCAGCTGGGTCTTTTCGCTTACCCTGAAAGGTGCGTGGGGCTTACGCTGATGCCGAAGCGTTCATTCGCTGGAACGAGTTGTCAACCCTTCAGCGCTTCCGCGCCAGCGACGATCTCGAGGATCTCCTTCGTGATCGAGGCTTGGCGTTGTCGGTTCGCTTGCAACGTAAGCATCCGAATCATTTCGCCGGCGTTGTCGGTTGCGCTGGTCATCGCCGTCATGCGTGCGCCGTGTTCGCTTGCGTTGGATTCCAAAAGGGCTTGGAAGACGACGGTGAGCGCGTAGCGAGGCAGTAGCTGTGCAAGCAACTCCGTCGGCTCCGGTTCGAACGTGTATGCCCGATTGAAACCCTCGCCGCCGACGTCTTCTGCTTCCGGCGGCTCGATCGGCAAGAGCTGCACGACCTCGGGAGTCTGTCGGATCGCGGAATGGAATCGGCTGAATGCAAGGAAAACGGCATCCGTCTCTCTCGACACGAAGCGGTCTACGAGGAAGTTCGTCAGCTCCCTCGCATGCTCGATTGTGGGGCCGGCGGTGGGCAGGGACAGATGGTGGAGCACCGGGAAACCGCGCTTTTGGAAGTACTGCTGTCCCTTCTTGCCGACGGAGACGATCTCTGCAGTCTCGGGTCGGCTGCGGATGAAGTCGTGTGCTTTGCGGATCAGGTTGGTGTTGAACGAGCCACAGAGGCCGCGCTCGGCGGTCATGGGTACGAGAATGTAGCGTGCGACGTCTCTTCGCTGGAGCAGGGGATGGTCGGGCATGTCGCCCATCGTGGCGAGGTTGGCCATCAGCGTTCGCATGCCCTCGGCGTACGGTCGCGCCTTGGTCGCCCGCTCTTGCGCTTTGAGCAGCCGCGCTGCGGCCACCAGCTTCATGGCTCGCGTGATCTGCTGAATGCTCTTCGCAGACCGGATCCGTTGGCGCAGTTGCTTGAGAGTTGCCATCGTTCCTTACGCCTCAGCGCCGACTGGCTCCGGCGTCTCTTCGGCTGCGGCTTCCTTTTCCGCCTGCCTGCGGTCCCGCCCAGCGAGGAACTGCTGGACGAACTCGGACATCGCCTTGTCTGCGCCTTCCTGGACGTCGTCCGTCCACTCCTTCGTCGTCCGCACCTTTTCGATCAGGTCGGGGTACTTCTCGTGCAGGAATTTGAGCAGTCCTCGCTCGAACTCCTGGACCTCGGATACCTCAACCTTGTCGAGGTATCCGCCGGTGCCGGCGTAGATCGCGAAGATTTGGTCCACGACGTCGTACGGAGTGTAGATGTCCTGCTTGAGCAGCTCCGTTAGGCGCTGACCTCGAGCCAGCTGCGCCTGAGTTGCCTTGTCCAAGTCGCTGGCGAACTGGGCGAATGCCTGAACCTCTCGGTACTGAGCCATCTCGAGCTTCATCTTTCCGGCGACGGACTTCATCGCCTTGATCTGAGCGTTACCGCCTACGCGGGAGACCGAGATACCGACGTTGATCGCCGGCCGGACACCCGCGAAGAACAGGTCGGGCTCGAGGTAGATCTGGCCGTCGGTAATCGAGATGACATTGGTCGGAATGTACGCGGACACGTCACCGGCTTGAGTCTCGATGATGGGCAGGGCGGTCAACGAGCCTCCACCCTCTTCGTCACTCATCTTCGCGGCGCGTTCGAGCAGCCGGCTGTGCAGGTAGAAGACGTCTCCCGGGTACGCCTCGCGTCCCGGCGGCCGGCGCAGCAGCAGCGACATGGTGCGGTACGCCTGCGCGTGCTTGGAGAGGTCGTCATAGACGGCGAGAGCGTGCATGCCGTTGTCGCGGAAGTACTCGCCCATCGCGCATCCAGCGAAGGGGGCAAGGTACTGCAGCGCGTCCGATTCCGAAGCCTCTGCGACAACGACGATCGTGTAGTCCATGGCGCCGTGCTCTTCTAGGGCGGCAACCACGCGTCGAACGCTCGCCATTCTCTGGCCGATGGCTACATAGATGCAGTAGACCGGACTACCGCCAGCTTCGTGCGTTTGCTTCTGGTTGATGATCGTGTCAATGCAGATGGCTGTCTTACCGGTTTGGCGGTCGCCGATGATGAGCTCGCGCTGTCCTCGGCCGATCGGGATCATCGCGTCAATGGCCTTGATGCCGGTCTGCAGCGGCTCCTTGACCGGCTGGCGCTTGACGACGCCCGGGGCGATG
>RFHN01000140.1 GCA_003695835.1 Armatimonadota bacterium | reverse complement strand
GTATACCTTTCGGCCCGGTTCTACGCTCTTGCAGTTCGGCTGAGTGCCTCGGCGACGAATTCCGGAATCTGCGTAGTCGAGTCGGCAACTCGGGCGCCTGCTGAAGTCAGAGCGTTGACCTTGCTCTCCGGACCTCCCAGGCCGCCGCTGATGATCGCCCCGGCGTGTCCCATCCGCTTGCCTGGAGGCGCGGTACGCCCGCTGATGAAGGCGACAACGGGCTTGGTCATCGTCTTGATGTACTCCGCGGCCGCCTCTTCGTCCGTTCCGCCGATCTCACCGATCATCACAACGGCCTTCGTGTCAGGATCCTCTTCGAACAGGGGAAGCACGTCAAGGAATCGCGTGCCCAAGAGGGGGTCGCCTCCGATCCCCACGCATGTCGTCTGCCCCAGCCCCGCACGCGTCAGGTCGTTGACGATCTCGTAGGTCAGCGTTCCGGAACGGGATACGAGGCCGACCGGGCCGGGCGTGAAAATCTGCCCCGGCATGATGCCGATCTTGCACTGCCCGGCAGTGATCAGTCCAGGACAGTTCGGGCCTACGAGGCGCGACCGGCCGTTTTCCTTGATCCGATTCACGACGACGAGCATGTCGGCTGCGGGAATTCCTTCCGTGATGGCGCAAATGAGCGGGACACCAGCCGCTTCCGCTTCGAGGATCGCATCGGCCGCGAAGGGAGGCGGCACAAAGATGACGGAGGCATTGGCGCCGGTCCTCTCGACCGCTTCGGCTACCGAGTCGAAAACAGGGATGCCCTCGAAATCGCTCCCACCCTTGCCGGGAGTGACGCCGGCGACTACCTGCGTCCCGTAGGCCACCATCTGGCGAGTGTGGAACCCGCCCTCGCGCCCTGTGATTCCCTGAACCAGAACGCGCGTTTCCTTGTCAATCAAGATCGCCATGGTTCCTACCGGTCCTCGGGGGCTTTCAGTCCGGTCTTCGCCTCCTCAGGAATCTTCGGCGCGGCTGGACCGTCGAGCGGACCCTTGCCCTTCGCCGCTTCCTGCTGGACCGCCTCGAGAACGGTGCCGAGCGAGCCGCGCTTCGACCAGTACACGGCGATGACGATCCCAACGACTGCAGCACCGACAGCGGTGTAGCGGATCCAGTCGGGCATCGGCTTCACGAGCGTACCGGCGAGCAGCAGCGCGACCAGGTTCATGACCTTGATAAGCGGGTTCAGCGCGGGGCCAGCGGTGTCCTTGAACGGGTCGCCGACAGTATCGCAGACGACGCCCGCCTTGTGGGCTTCACTACCCTTGCCGCCGAAGTTTCCGTCTTCGATCAGCTTCTTCGCGTTGTCCCAAGCGCCGCCCGAGTTGGCGAGCAGAACGGCGAGCAACTGCCCGCTCAAGATCGCTCCGGCGAGGAATCCGCCAAGGGCCTGGGCACCAGTGATGTTCACGGAGAGACCGGCAATCTCGACCGTTTCCCCTCCGATCGCGAAGCCGAATCCGACCAGCAGCGGGAAGCAGATGGCCAAGAGGCCCGGGCCGAGAAGCTCCTTTTGGGCCGCGGCCGTAACGATGGCGACGCAAGCCCCGTAGTCCGGCTTGCTCGTTCCTTTCAAGATCCCGGGGTCGGACGCGAACTGGCGCCGCACCTCTTGGATGAGCAGGAACGCCGCCCGCCCGACCGCGTTGATGCTAAAGGCGCTGAACAGGAAGGGAACTGCGCCACCAATGAGCAATCCAAGGAAGATCTGAGGCACCTCAATCGGCAACCCCTTGCCGACCAGATAAGCGTCCTCGATGAACGAGTGGAACAGAGCGACCGCCGCAACGACCGCTGTGGCAATGGCGAATCCCTTCGTCAGCGCCTTCGTCGTGTTGCCTGCGGCGTCCAGGCGCTGCACGGCCCGGCTGCCAGACATGGCGCCCTTCTCCGTCTTTTCCAGCTCGTGCGCGCCCGACATCTCGTAGACGCCCTGAGCGTTGTCGCTGATCGGACCGAATGTGTCCATCGCGAGGATGTAACCAGTCGTCGTCAGCAGTCCCAACCCAACGAGCGCAATGCCGTAGAAGCTCAAGATGAAGCCGCCGTAGAGCGCGGGCGGGAAGATGATCAGCGGCGTAACCAGGGCGAGAACGATCGCGAGGACCGCCCAGACGCTGCTCTCGAGCGCATAAGCGAAGCCCTGAATGATCATCGGTGCAGGACCGGCTGTGCTCGTCGAAGCGATCTCGCGTACAGGCCTCTTCTCGAACGACACGAAGTAGTCCGTCAGTTGCTCGATCAGGTACGCCATCACGATGCCGGCGATGATCGCAAGAGCGAAGAGGTACCAGGGCACGGAGCGAGTCTGCTCGGCGAGCGCACCCATCCACCCGCTTTCGACCACCGGCTCAGGCTGCATCGCGCTGAAGTCGGGGGTCTCGTAGTACTTCGTGGAGTAGGCCAACGGCTGGAGGCTCGCGAGCGCCTTGTAGCCCTCACCCGCGGGTTGGTCACCGGAAGCGGGCTTGAAGGAATCCGGAGGGAAGCTGCCCTCGACGATCCAGTACAGACCGTCCGTGTTCGGGCCGCCGTAACCGAGGGCCACGGGGAACTTCTCGAGAATCTGAACGCCCGGCATTTCCTGCTGAAGCTGGCTCTCCAACCGCAGCTGCCAGGACTCGCTGGTCTGGGGCGGTTGGTTGCTACCCTCCGGCGCTGGAAGAGTCGTACGCTCTTTGACCAGAAGAATCGGCGAGGTGACGCCTTCCGTGATCCGGCTCAATGCGCCCGAGGGGACGCGAGAGGAGATGACCGTGAAGTTCCGCATCGGGCTGTTCCTGAGTTCTCGGATCTTCTCCACGGTAACGGGCGTGTAGTCCGGGACCTGTTGCCCTTGGCTCGAGGCCTGTTCCTTCTGCAGCTGCCACTCCGACTCGAGCATGTCGTTGACGAGCTGCGTCAACTTCTCGTCGCTAATGTCGGGTTGCGCAGGAATCTCCCGAGAACCGGGATCGAGAGGGTTCGCTTTGGAACCGCGGAGGACTTTGTCAATCGCGGACAGAACCCGAAGGTCTTCAAAACTGACTTTGGTAACGTTCGATACGACCTTTCCGTTGTGGTCCACGTAGTAGCGAGTCTCAACGCCCTGCATCATGAACCACGCAAGAAGCACCGTTCCCAGGGCCGCGATAGCCGCGCTGCCCCAGAATCCAACGCGAATCGGCGTCAGAGGATCCACGTTCTCGTCGTCCTTGCCCTTGACCATGAAGATGCCGAGGATGGAGGCGACGATGCCGACGCCACGGGCCATGAGGGCGAAGAGGACGAGCTTCATCCAGGTCGCTGTATCGAAAATCGTTGCCGTTGCCGCGCCCAAGACAATGGCGGCAACAAGGGTGACTTCGTAGGACTCGAAGACGT
>RFHN01000139.1 GCA_003695835.1 Armatimonadota bacterium | reverse complement strand
CCGGCCTCTTTGAGATCCTCGAGTTTGGCTCCGCTTGCGAGTCCGGCGAGCAGGCTGTCAATCGAGTAGGGATTCATCAGGGTCGGTGCGCCCACGACGAACACGACGTCCGTGCCTTTGAGTTCCTCCGGCACGTCGAGCAGCGTGCCGCGGAGTGTCAACGTGCCTCTCTCCCCTTGTAGTTCCAACAGATAGCTCGGCTGCCATCGGACGCCCGCCTGGATGTAGGCGACGCCCAAGCCCAACTCCGCGCTCGCGGGCGCGCCGGTTACGCGGATGCGGACAGGAAAGTCCGAGAGCACGACCTTAGCGACCTGCGGGTACTCGACAGCCGTGTATTGCCCGGATGCGGTTCGGAGCAGCAGCATGTCATCCAGCACTTTCGCAAGAACTCCAGCCGCTTCGCCGCCCTCCTTAGTGGTAACAGCGATTCGAAGTCCGACCTTGTCCCTCAGCCGGCTGGGCAGCTCCTCCGGTTTCTCGAACTCGATGCGGTGTTCCGGCGTGGTCACGATGGTATCCACCTTCGCATTGCCGGCAAGGGGGTACACGTAGAACGTGCCGACGGCGGCACGAGGGACGAGATTGGTCGTCGCCCATCCGTTTTCGAGACGAACACGCCCCTCGCGCAGGAAAAACCCGAATCCCTCTTTGAAAACGTAGAGGGTTCGGAGCTTGGACTCGAAGGCGAAGTTCTTAGGGGCCTCTCCTTGGAGCGGTGAGAGCGATAGGACAGCGGCGAGAAGCAAAGGGTTCATATCTGAGGACCTCCGTCAGTGATTGTAGACGAATCGGGTCAGCGGCAGGGGGACACGTTTCTCGTAGGATCGAGGCCCGAACGGTCCACGCCGAACGGAAGTAGGTTGCCTTGACCTTCTGCTACGAGCGAGATCAAGAGGGTTTCGACCCAAGCAGGGACTTTCCGGTTCCGACCCCACTCTGCGCTTAAGATACCCTTAAGAATAAGATCTTGACAATCCCCCCCCACAGGTATACAACGCCTCATGGTTGTGTGTTCCATGATAATAAGCCTTTTGTTGTCGACGTGGGAGGGCGGAGCCCCTGGCAATCCGTTCCCGCCGATCTCGGGCTCCATCCCCCCCGGTGCAACGCATAAGATCTCCGGTGAGCGCTGGGAGACGACGCTTACCGTGAAGGATGAGGACACGTGGATCAACAGCGGGCTGCAATTGGTGCGCGTTTGCAATCCAAATACGGGAGTAGTGCCACTCGAACTCCCTAGCCACGAGCCGTCGGCCCGGGAGGTTCTTACACAGTCTGGGTGGGACTTCAATAGTTGCACGAAGACGTTTGTGCATAGTAAAGTGGCACGGATTCTTCCGCCGGGTGCGCCGGAAGTTGTTTACATCGACAAGTATCTATTTCACGACAACGTTGGCCCAGTTGACGCTGCTGATGATGAGGACCTGGTCCTTTCGCAGCAGGTGTGGATCAAGGGTGCGCCACCGCAGCCGCCGGGCGGTGGAGGGGAGCGGTGATCGCGTCCCTCGCTCTATGCTCGATTGTGTTTTCGCAGGTTCCACCCTTTCATTTTCGTGGAGGTGGAGTCCAGGACCTTGCCGCGGCTATCGCCGAATACACGGGCGAGCCGTGCGCGATCCTCATGCCGGATCCGGCCGGGACGTCTTTCGCTAAGCCGCCCACGTTGCGTGAGGCTACCATCACGCCTTCGGCGGAGAACCCGCGCGAAAGCTTTCTCAAAGGCTTGAACCGCGAGTTCGGCCTGGTTGCCGTGGAGGAGTCCGCCAACGCGTTTTCTTTCGGCTACTGGCCGTTACGAGCGGTGCGGCCCTATTGGAGAGAAGGCGAGTACAGCCCTCCGGGTCAAAAGGCGATCGTAGAAGACGCAGAGGGCCGTCTGACGATTCGTCTCGGCCCGGGTGAAGCGATTCCGATCTCCAAACTCGGCGCCTATCTCCGGTTGCGCGCGACGGTATCAGGGCACTGGTTCTATCAGAAACTGGCGGTTGCCGTCGCCGCGGATCGCGCGGAGAAGGAGGCTTTAGTGGATCTCATCGCCCAAGCAGTCGGTGCGAAGGTGATACGCTCCGATCTGGGAATCGAACTGGCTTTCGATCCCGCAGAGTTCGGCAAGCGCGCCGCAGAGACCTTCGAGCGGTTGGCGCGCGACGTTCCGCCCATGCGAGAGAAGTTCCGCTTCGAGGCGGAAGCCTTTCGAACAATTCCGTTGGACGTGTTGAGCGAGGCTTACAAGACGGAACATTCGAGCGTCACTTGGCCCGTCAAGCCGGACTCAAAGCTCTGGGCGCTTGCACTGGAAGCTGCGCGGAGCTTGCCCGAAGAGGTGAGGGAGAAGCTGAACCCGGAACGCGGTATCGAGTACGAGGTGAGGGCATGGGATTCGGCAATTCACATCCGAATGTGGTCAGGCAATACGAGGGTCGTCTTCTGAACAGGGCCGCTTGCCACTTGCGGTGACGAGGGTCAGCGACGCACGGACCGCCCGACCGCGGAGTCGAGGACGGTTACTGCGATCCTACTCGCATACTGTCCGCCCAAGTAGACGCGATGGAAAGCCTTCTGAAAGGCGGATTCGTCCGCCGTGTAGATGTTCGTAAACGTCTGAGGGTTGCGGTCAATCAAGGGGAACCAGCTGGAGTGGATCTGGATCATCACACGGTGCCCCGGTTGGAACGTGTAACAGACGTCCGGCAGGACGAACTCCACCTTCTCGATGTGCACTTCCTCCGGCTGCGTATGGAAGCGACTGGCCTTCAACGGCTCTGGGTGCGACCACGAGTTACGATACTTCGCGCGCATCGGCTCGCCGCGAATGAGCATTTGATAACCGCCCATGACGACGTCCTCGCCGCGTGGGGAGTTGTTAGGCGCGTCATTCGGATAGACGTCAATCAGCTTTACGATGAAATCCGCGTCCGTGCCGGTTGTCGCTACATAGAGAGTGGCTTGGAGCGGCCCGGCGAGGGTAAGCGGCTCCGTAAGCGGCTCTGTCTCAAAGGATAGAACGTCGGGACGTGTCCACACAAACCGCTGGTCCTCGATCATGTAGCTTCTCGCCATCCCTGTGGTGATGGTCGCGGAGTTCGGCACCGGCCGGTTGGGGTCGCTCAGATACTCTTTGTAGTCCGACGCGTTCGAGGAAGGCGTCCATCGGAGCGTGCCGTCTGCGCGAGGGTACAGGGATACCGGACGCGCTTCTTTGGGAGGCCACTGGTCGGCGCGCAGCCACCGATCCGCGCCGACGTCGAACATCATGACTTCGGGGATGTCGGGCTTTGGGATATCTCCCCACAGGTAGTAGCGGAAGAACGGCTTCTGGAGTTTCTCCCGAAAGTCTACGCCGGTCTGCGTCGTCCAGGTGATGTCGTGCAGGGAAGTACCGGGCCCGCCGTTCCACGAGCCGTGGTACCAGGGGCCCATCACCAGGGAATTCGTCGTTCCGGGGTTATTGGCCTCGATGGCGCGGTAGATAGCGAGCGGGCCATAGAGGTCCTCTGCATCCCACCAACCTCCAACCGTGAGCACGGCAACTTTGCCGACTTTCTTCAAGTGTTGGGGAACGTTCTGGGCCTGCCAATACTCATCGTAGTCGCCATGCTCCATCCATTCCTTCCAAATCGGAATCTGATCCATATTGTATTTTGTGAAGGAATTCTTGAGCGGTCCCATGTTGAGAAAGAAGCGATAGCCGTCGGGGGTGTCGTGTTGGAAGACCCGCGGGCCGTAGTCTTGAGTTGGCCCGTCACGCTTCTTGCCGAAACCGGCGATGAAGTTCATCGCATGGGGCAGGAAGAACGCTCCGTTGTGGTGCATGTCGTCACCCAGCCAGTTGTCCGCCATGGGCGCTTGCGGCGAAACCGCTACGAGGGCCGGATGGGGATCAATCAAGGTTTGCGCCGCGTAGTGGCCGGGATAAGAGGTTCCGTACACGCCGACGCGGCCGTTGTTGTTCGGGATGTTCCGGAGCAGCCACTCGATGGTGTCGTACGTGTCCGTGGTCTCGTCGGCCTCCCCGGGGCGTTTGTTCGGTTTGTACGGCCTCATCCACGCGAACTCGCCTTCGCTCATGTACCTTCCGCGAACATCTTGATACACGAAGATGTATCCTTCGTTGAGGAAGGAAGGCTCCGGTCCAAGGGTGGAACGATATTGATCTTCGCCGTAGGGACGGCAACTGTACGGCGTGCGCATCATGAGGAACGGCGCGGGTCGGCTCGTATCCTTGGGGATGTAGATGCTGGTGAACAGACGCACGCCGTCGCGCATCGTGATGTACACCTCGCGTTTCGTGTACAAGTCCCGGACCGATTGGGCGCCCGCCCATGTGGAAAGGAACAGAAAACCAAGGAAGGCGAGGCCGATGCGGTTCCAGGCTGCGGATGTCTTCTTTCGTAGCATGCCTCTACTTACCCGAACCGAACCTGCGAGTGCGGCGCGTTCTGCCTACGACGTGGTGTGATAGACGAACTCGAAAGAATCGCCGCTGGCGATGCTGCCCGGCTTGAGGGTGGCGTGATTCACGTCAACGGTCAAGGTCGAGGTCTGAATCTGCCAGACGCTGCCGGAGACCTTCGACCACTGCAGCACGCCGCTCGTTGCGGAAAGTGGAGAGGCCGAGCCGTTATTCGTTGACGATGAGACAGTCCTGGATCCGAACTCCCTGAGCCTCGCCCTTCAGGATTCCCACCTTCCCGTTTCCGTTGGCTTCGATAATGCAGTCAGCAATCGTGATGCCCTTGGGCGTGTTGCCGCCCTGCCCCTTGACGATCTCGATGCCGTGGCCATTGGTGGTCTTGATGGTCAGGTTGCGGATGGCGTTGTTGCGGAGGCTCTCCTGTCCGCTCGTGATCTTGATTCCGGGCACGCCGGAGGCGGTTACGTGGATGATGCACGACTCCGGGTTCACGCCGACGATGCTGATGTTCTCGGAGCGATCGTCGAGATGGATCGCGTCCTCGCTGTCGTCGATCGTGTACTCGCCTGGGTTGACCAGTACCGTCCAAGACTCAGTCGCGTTCGTACGTCTGTTCAGAACGGCCTGGATTCCGTCCTTGATCGTACCGGCGTCCGAGATGTTGCCAGGTACGCCGTGGTCAGGATCCACGAGGATCGTCCTTTGCCACTTGGTCTCGGTAGACCCTTGTGGGGAGTGGGAGGGCACAAAAAGCGCCACCCCTGAGAAACACACCAGAGCTGCCAAGGGCTTCATCTTGGTTTCCTCCTTCCGAAGCCCCCTTTGGGCGCAGAATCTCGCCACTCAGGCGCTTCGGCTTGTTCCATGATACTGTATACTGGGG
>RFHN01000138.1 GCA_003695835.1 Armatimonadota bacterium | reverse complement strand
GGTACGGTCGTAGACGTCAAGATCTTCTCGCGCTACAAGTACCGATGCAAGGACACCGGACGGATCTTCTATGAATCAAAGAAGCGCGACTCGCTCGTCAGCGAGATCACGGGCGGTGAGCTCGAGCAGCTTCCTGGCGATGAGCTTCCCGCCGGCGTGAACATGCGCGTGCAGGTGTATGTCGCGCTCAAGCGGCGCATCACCGAGGGCGACAAGATGGCTGGACGCCACGGCAACAAGGGGGTCATCTCCCGAATCATGCCGGTGGAGGACATGCCCTTCTTGCCAGATGGCACGCCCGTGGACATCGTGCTGAATCCGCTCGGCGTTCCGAGCCGGATGAACATCGGCCAGATTCTTGAAACTCATCTCGGATACGTCGGGATGAAGACCGGGGCGCGGTTCCTCTGCCCCGCCTTCGAAGGCAGTACGGAGGACGAGGTCATGGGCGAGATCGCCCGCCTCGCCCGCAAGATGCAGCGAGACGCGCTGCAGACCTATGTCCGCCAGGACTTAGCACTGGACGTGCGATTCTCCGAAACCGCAGAACCTGACGAAATGCTCAGCGAAGTCGAAGCCGCGCTCCGCAAGCTCGGCAAGAACGGCCTCGAGCGGATTTCCCGGATTCTCGCAGCCGAGCCGGTCCTCAACCCGAAGGAGTTGGATCCGGAAGCGCCCGTCGAGATCACCGACGAGGAGCCGCCCTACAAGGCGCCGGATGCGGTGTACGCCTCGATTCTCGAACGGATCAAAGAGAACACGTGGAAACGTGCGGGCCTCGACGAAGAGTCCGGCAAGACGATCGTTCGGGACGGCCTCACTGGCGAAACGTTCCCGCACCCGATCACGGTCGGCTGCATCTACATGCTCAAGCTGGAGCACCTGGCCGATGAGAAGATTCACGCGCGGAGCATCGGCCCGTACTCGCTCGTGACGCAGCAGCCCCTGGGCGGCAAGGCTCAGTTCGGCGGACAGCGTTTCGGCGAGATGGAGGTTTGGGCGCTGGAGGCCTACGGCGCTGCGGCGACGCTGCAGGAGATCCTCACGATCAAATCGGACGACGTCCAGGGCCGCGTCCGAACCTACGAGAGCATCGTTCGAGGAGAAACCCTTCTCGAGCCAGGCATACCGGAGTCGTTCAAGATCCTCATCAACGAACTTCGAAGCCTGTGCCTCAAGGTAACGGTCGAAGACGCGAATGACCGCGAGATCAACCTGAAGGACTTGGAAGATCCCGCAGGCGGAGACGACCTGAGGCTCGCGCGGAGCGTCGGGTCCTTCTAACACGCGTTAGCAACGACAGCGAAACCAGAGATAGAAAACATGGCAGATCTTGGAAACTTCGAAAAGATTCGTATCGGCATCGCCAGCCCGGAAGACATCATCGGCTGGTCTCACGGCGAGGTAAAGAAACCGGAAACGATCAACTACCGTACCTTCAAGCCGGAGCGAGACGGTCTGTTCTGCGAACGGATCTTCGGTCCCGTGAAGGACTGGGAGTGCCACTGCGGTCGGTACAAGAAGGTCAAGTACAAGGGGCTTGTCTGTGAGCGGTGTGGCGTCGAGGTCACGCGTTCGCGGGTACGCCGAGAGCGGATGGGCCACATCGAGCTGGCTGCCCCGGTCGTGCACATCTGGTACCTCCGAGGCATCCCTGGGCAGATCAGCCGCTTGCTCGACATCCCCACCAAGAAGCTCGAGAAGGTCGTCTACTTCTCGAACTTCATCGTGATTGATGTGGATTTCGAGGGCCTCGAAAAGGGGCGGAAGGAGATCGAGAAAGCGGTCGCCGAGGAACAAAAGGCGATTCGGGAGCAGTTCGAAGAGGAAGAGAAGCTCATCCAGGAAGAGTTCGCCCGAGAGCTCGAAGAGAATAAGGACGAATACGGCGAGGACATCATCAAGGAGCGCACCAAGGCCGTCAACGACCGCCTGAAGGCGGAGCGGCGCGAGATGGAGGAGCGCGTCCAGGACCTCGAGCTCGCCCTCAAGCTCTTGTTTGAACTGGAACTCAACCAGCTGCTGGAAGAGGACAAGTACAGGGCGCTGGACCGCATGCTGCACGCTGTCTCGCGCCGAACCGGAACGGCCTACAGGGAGATGGTTCATTGTGGGATTGGAGCTGCAGCCATCAAGGAACTGCTCGCACGCCTCGACCTGGAGGGCCTGCGACGCGAACTGCGGCAGGCCGTCATCAAGGCGAGCAGCCGGCGCAGAACCAAGAAGGTGGATGACGACGACAAGTCCATCAAGCGTCTCCGCGTCGTCGAGGCGCTCATCGAATCGAAGACCCGGCCCGAGTGGATGGTGCTCGACGTCCTTCCGGTCATCTCCCCCGAGCTTCGACCAATGGTCCAGCTGGACGGCGGTCGCTTCGCGACCTCCGACCTGAACGACCTCTACCGACGCATCATCAACCGGAACAACCGACTCAAGAAGATCATCGAGATCCGCGCGCCGGAGAGCATCGTCAACCACGAAAAGCGGCTGCTCCAAGAGGCCGTGGATGCGTTGATTGACAACGGCCGCCGAAGCCGACCGGTCACCAGCCAGAACGGGCGCCCGCTCAAGTCCCTCAGCGATTTGCTCGAAGGCAAGGAAGGCCGATTCCGCAAGAATCTGCTTGGGAAGCGCGTTGACTACTCTGGACGTTCCGTCATCGTCGTCGGTCCGCACCTGAAGCTACACCAGTGTGGTCTGCCGAAGGAGATGGCGCTGGAGCTGTTCAAGCCATTCGTCATGAAGGCGCTCGTCGAACGCAAGCTCACGCAGAACATCAAGACGGCGAAGCGAATGATTGACCGCGTCCACCCGGCCGTGTGGGACGCCCTGGAAGAGGTGATCCGCGAGCACCCGGTGCTGCTGAACCGCGCGCCGACGCTGCACCGCCTGGGTATCCAGGCCTTCGAACCGATTCTGATTGATGGAAAGGCGATTCAGGTGCATCCTCTGGTTTGCCACGCCTACAACGCGGACTTCGATGGCGATCAGATGGCCGTCCACGTTCCGCTTGGCGCGGCCGCACAGGCGGAGGCCCGCGTGCTCATGCTCAGCACGCACAACCTCTTTTCCCCCGCGCACGGCGGCCCGATCGTTTCGCCGATCCAAGACATCGTTCTTGGCGGTTACGCTCTCACCATGGTGTCCAAAGAGGGCGCGAGGAAGCTGGAAGAGGCGATCAAGGCCCACGAAGCCGATCCGGAAAACGTTCCCGCTCCGCCGGTGTACGGCTCGCCGGAAGACGTCACCCTGTTGGTCGAGCATCCTGATCCGGCTGCCCGATTGCCACTCAACGATCCGGTTCGCGTCAGGATCCGGCGACCTGTTTCTGGAGATCCGAATTCCGAGGAATGGGAGACGATCGTGCGGAACGTCACTCCCGGCCAGCTTCTCTTCCACGAGATCCTGCCCTACCCGCTGAAGTACTCCGACCGATGGCTCGAACGGGAACTGACGAAGAAGAACATGGCGACGCTGATCACGGATATCCAAGCCGCGGTCGGCTCCGAAAAGACCGTCGAGCTGCTCGACGCCATCAAGCAGATGGGATTCCAGTGGGCAACCCGATTCGGAATCACGGTTGCCATCACCGACATGGATCCGCCGGAAGAGCGGAACCGCATCATCGAAGAGACCGAGCAGAAGACGCAAGAGCTGCGCAAGCAGTATGAGCGTGGCCTCATCTCCGAGGCGGAGCGACGGCAGAAGGTCCTCGAGCTGTGGACAAAGGCGTACGACGAGGTCGCGGGAGCCATCCTCCAGGACATCGAACAGTTCAACCCGCTGAGCATCGTCACGGTGAGCGGCGCCCGAGGAAGCATCAAGCAGCTGACGCAGCTCGCCGGTATGCGCGGCCTCATGACCGACCAGTTCGGCAACTTGATCGAAGACCTGCCGATCCGGTCCTCGTTCCACGAAGGACTGAACGTCTTCGAGTACTTCGTCTCCACCTACGGCGCACGGAAGGGCCTCGCCGACACCGCGCTTCGAACGGCGGACGCGGGCTACCTGACGCGCCGACTGGTGGACGTTGCGCAGGACGTCATCATCAAGGCGGAGGATTGCGAGACGACGGACGGCATCCACGTCGGGAAGTTGGTTCGCGAGGGCGAAGTGCTGGAAACTCTCGGCGATCGTTGCCGCGGCCGGACCGCGCTGACCACGGTCAAACATCCCGAAACGAAGGAAATCCTCTGTGAGGAAGGCGAGTACTTCCGCGAGACTGCGGTGGCCGCTCTCAACGCGATCAACGAAGAGTACGAGCGGGAACTTGCCGAGGCTGGCGAGGACGAAGACGCCCTGAAGGAGCTGCAGAAGAAGTACAAGAAGGCTGGGTTCGTCATCGGCGACCGGATGGAGCTCCAGGTACCGATTCGAAGCCCGCTGACCTGCGAGCTGCCTCAAGGGATCTGCGCGAAGTGCTACGGAGAAGACATGGCGATGCGCCGCCCGGTCGAAGTGGGCCTGGCTGTCGGTATCATCGCCGCTCAATCCATCGGCGAGCCCGGCACGCAGCTGACGATGCGCACCTTCCACACCGGAGGAATCGCCCAAGAAAACGTGCTCGCCGGCGTCAAGGACACGGACCGGCGCACCCACGAAGCCTGGAGCCAGATTGTTCGCGATCACGGACAGGACATTCTCGAGCTCAAGACCGAGCAACAGAGCGTCCTCAAGAGCATCACGGGCAAAGAGATCGTCAAGAAGAAGAGCACGGCTCGCGCCACGAAGGGCAAGACTGCCGAAGAGGTGGAGATGGACCGCGCCCGCCGGTCAGCCCGCGCTCGCGTCAAGCGCCTCGTGAAGCAGCTCGCCGAGAGCTACTCCGGCCTCCACCGAGTCGAAGAGATCTTCGAAGCTCGCAAGGAGCCGAGCGGCGAGGCGATCATCTCCGAATTCGACGGCATCGTTCGGAAGATCTACCGCGGCGACCTCTGCCGGTGGGTTGCGATCGAGACCGAAATCAAGACGGATGATCCGAGCATCGTCGGCAAGGCGGCCGCCAAGGACGTCGTCAATCCCGAGACAGGGGAGGTCGAGATCTATGCAACCCAAGAACTGACGAAAAAGGACGCCGACCGCCTGAAGAAACTGAAGATCAACACGGTGCCCGTCATCGAGCTGATCCTCGTGCCCTACCGTGGCAACCTCGAAGTCAAGGAGGGCGACCGCATCCGGGCCGGCGACCGAATCACCCAAGGCCCGCTCAACCCGCACAAACTGCTCATGATCCGCGGGGACAAGGCAGTTCAGGAGTACATCGTCGGCGAAGTCCAAGCCGTGTACAAGGCGCAAGGCGTTGACATCAACGACAAGCACATCGAGATCATCTGCCGCCAGATGATGAAAAAGCGACGAGTCGTCAACCCCGGAGACACGCGGTTCCTCCCCGGCGAGCTGGTCGACCGCTTCGCCCTCAAAGAGGAGAACGACCGGATCCAAGAGATGCTCGACAGCGGCGAGATGATCGAAGAGGAGGATCCGACGACCGGCGAAACCAAGAAGCGAAAGCCGCGACGCGCGACCGCCGAGTGGGTGCTTCAGGGAATCGCCCGAGCCAGCCTCCAAAGCGAGTCGTTCCTGTCGGCCGCGTCGTTCCAAAAGACGACGCAGGTGCTCACCGAGGCGGCGATCCGCCGCAAGGTGGACAACCTTATCGGCCTCAAGGAAAACGTCATCATTGGCCGACTGATTCCGGCCGGAACGGGATTCCCCAAGTTCCGCCACCTCGAGGTCGAGCTCACCCGCCAGCCGGTATGGCGGCAGACGCTCACAGAGATGGCGGCAGCCGAGGAGTCCTACGAAGAGATCTCCGAGGTCTACGACGACGAGACAGGCGTGGACGTTCGCGCTCTCGCGGCGGACCTCGGGCACGACGTTCCTTCCATCTCCGATCTCGCCGAAGCGGAAGAGCGAGCGGAGCGGAGAAGCGAAGGCGAAGAGGACTAAGCAGGCCCAACCAGGCCGAGATGTGAGACCCCGCCGCTATCGGCGGGGTCTCTTCGTTTCCCTTCCCCGTCTGCCTCTTTGAATCGAATCATAGAAAAGGTATTGATGCGCGAACCCTGCCAGTCGCCCAAACTTCTCCCGGTAGTAGTCCCCCACCGCGCGGTAGCGATGCTCTGTTAGTGACTTCCCTACCCAATCTGGGAAGAAGCGCTCGGCTGTCGCTCTCCAGAGATGCACATCCACTGGAACGGCTTCGTCGAAACCGAGGCCGAAGAGACAGACGCAGTCTGCGACCTTGCGGCCCACGCCGGGAAGGTCGCACAGCGCCCTCACCGCTTCTTCGTACGGCATGCTCTTCAGCGATGGGAGCCAATCCTCGCCGCGGGCGACGAGTTCCTGGGCTACAGCGGTGATCGTTCGCGCTCGGTAACCGAAACCCATCTCGCGCAACCTGGACTCGCCGATCTCTGCAATCGCACCGGCGACGGGAAACCGGAAGAGTCCGTCCCCAACACACTCTCCGAACGACCCCAGCGTCTGAACGAGGCGATGGATGCGCGACAGATGGTTGTTCACCGTACACAGGAAGCTGAACAGGGTCTCGTCCGCGCGGGCCTGCCTCAAGACCCGCAAACCTGGGAAGCGGTCAACGAGCGGCTTCCAAGAAGGCTCCAACTCGACGATTCGGCGCACCACGTCCGCAAGGCGAACCTCGGCTCGAAGAAAGCGGTCCGCCGCCGCTGGATCGGGAAACGACCGCACCCTCCACCTGCCGCCGCTCTCGTGAGAGGCTTCGATGACGTCCCCGCCATCCACTCCCCTCCAAACTGACCCCCCGCACTCAACGAAGCGAAACACCTGCCCGCTCGTAACGCAGAGGCGAAAGTCCAACTCTTCTCGCGGGAACTCACGCTCACTCATGAGGGAGCATGGTGAGGAACTCCTCCTCCGTAATCACGGGCACGCCGAGGGCCTTGGCCTTCTCCAGCTTCGACCCGGCGCCCGGCCCGGCCACGACGAGGTCCGTCTTCTTGCTGACCGATCCACTCGCCGATCCGCCCAGCTTGCGCACCAGCTCTTCCGCCTCTTCGCGTGTCATCTTCTCTAATTTGCCGGTGAAGACGACTGTCTTGCCTTTGAACGGAGAATCCGCCTGTGCAGCCTGAACCGGCTCCGGCGAGACGCCGAGGGCGGTGAGCTCGTCCAGCAGCGTCCGGTTCTCTTCTTCCTGCAAGAACTCGATGATCTCGCCTGCCGTATTCGGGCCGATGTCGGGCAGCGCGATCAGCTCTTCGTACGTTGCGCTCCGGAAGTTCTCGAGCGTTTGGAAATGCTGTGCGAGGGTGAAGGCGGCGGTCTCTCCCACATGCCGAACGCCGAGCGCGAAGAGGAAACGGTTCAGCGGCCTTCGCTTCGACTCTTCGATTGCGTGCAGCAGGTTCTCTACGCTTTGCTCGCCCATCCGCTCCAGGGACACGAGAAGGTCGCGCTTCTCTCGGAGGCGATAGATGTCCGCCACGTCCTCGATGAGACCTTCGTCCAGGAATCGAAGAACCTGCTTCTCACCCAGCCCCTCGATGTCCATCGCATTCCGCGAAGCCCAGTGGATGATCCGCGCCGCAACCTGGGCCGGGCACCGCTTGTTTGGGCAGCGCAAAGCAACCTCTCCCTCTCGGCGAACCAACTTGGCTCCGCAAACCGGACACTCCGACGGCTCGACGGGAACCGGGCGCGTTTCGTGCTCTTCGTCCACGACCGGGCCGATCACTTCCGGAATCACGTCGCCCGCCCTCTGCACCCACACCCGATCGCCGACGCGAACGTCCTTCCGTCTTAGATCGTCGTAGTTGTGGAGCGTGGCGCGGGTTACGACAACTCCGCCGACGCGAACCGGCGCCAAGACGGCCACCGGCGTTACGACCCCCGTACGCCCGACATTCCAGAAGATGTCCTCGAGCCGCGTGACCTCCTGTTGAGCGGCGAGCTTGTAGGCGATCGCCCATCGGGGGCCTCGAGCCGTGCTGCCCAAGCGACTCTGCGCCGCGAACGAGTTGACCTTGAAAACGATGCCGTCTATGTCGAACTCGAGGTTCGCCCTAACCTCATTGCACTCCTGCACGAAAGCAAGCGCGTCTTCGATCGTCGGGAGAAGTCTGCGCGTCGGGCTGACAGCGAATCCTGCTTCCTGGAATAGCTCGAGTAACTCCCAATGTGTACGCACGCGGTCGGGTAGGTTGCCCGCGCCAATCCCCCAAGCGAAGAAGGACAGATTCCGCGACGCGGTAATCTTGCTGTCCAGCTGACGGAGAGAGCCGGCGGCGAGGTTGCGGGGGTTCGCGTACTCTTTCAGTCCCTTGGCTCGCTGCTCTTCGTTGATTCGCTCGAACTCTTTGTGGCTGACGATCGCTTCGCCCCGTATCTCCACGACGCCCGGTAACGGGACCCGCAATCGGAGCGGGAGATTGCGAATCGTCTTGACGTTCGGCGTGATGTCTTCGCCCGTCTCTCCATCGCCGCGAGTCGCGCCGACTTTGAGAACGCCGTCTTCGTAGGTGAGGGAGAGCGAAGCCCCGTCAAACTTCAGCTCGCCGGTCAGTTCCGGCCCCTTGGACTCTTCGACACCCAAACCCTTACACGCGCGACGATACCAGTCGCGAAGCTCGTTCTCGTCGAACGCATTCTCGAGACTCAGCATCGGCGCAAGGTGCCGGTGAGGGCGAAACTCCTTGCTGGGAGGGGCGCCGACGCGGTGAGTCGGGCTGTCCGGTGTCCGAAGTTCGGGGTGCTTTTCTTCCAGCTCCAGCAGTTCGCGAAAGAGGCGATCGTATTCGGCGTCCGGTATCGTGGGTTGATCCAGTACGTAGTAGCGGTAGTTGTGCTCTTCGATCAGCCTTCTCAGCTCGGCAGCTCTTGCGGCAGGATCCATCCCGCCCGATTTTATCTCTCGGTTGCGGTCTTGCGCTTGTACTCGGCTGTTACGAACGCTCTTGCGGATGAGAAGGTTCCGAACGGCAGGCCATCTCCGGCCAGGCGAAGGTCTGCCGTCATATTGAACTTGCCGTACTCCATTCGTCCATCGCTCCGGCGAATGCGGAGCGTGCCTCGGATGGAGACGGTTCCTTCCAACCGCAAGCCCTCGCGCTCGGGATGCTTCACGTCGCGCGCGATCTTCTCTTCCGCCTCAATGTCGAAGAGCCAGGTCGGATCTTGGGAAAGGTAACTCGGCCCCTGGAAGACATAGCGGATCCGGATCGGCGCGGTGCCGACAGGATCGTCTTCCAAGAAGGCTTGAACCGGTAGATCGAAGGTCGCCTCGACGCTGTCGCCAATCTTCAGCGGCTGATCCGTTCCCACCGGTCTCCACGCGAGCGGCCACCAAACGGCATTGAGAACGGATGGAGTCGCCGGCTGATCGTTCCAGGTGTATGCGGGCGCGCTCTTCACCGACACCGGCGCGATCCACTTTCCCAGTCGGCACCGTTTCAGCAGCTCCTCCGGGAGCGGTTTCGTGCCATCGTTTCCGGAGAGTTCCGGGCAGGTTCCGGTGACGACCCACTCCTCGCCGCGTGGCTCCGTCTTGAGCTTCAAGACTCCTGTGAGTTGGGCAACGCGGAGAGGCGGAGCGTCCAAGCCTCCGGCATACTGATTGGAAACGGCGCCGGTGAAGTCGTAGACGTCAACGGTCGCCTCGGGTTTGTACCGAACGACGTGGCCTCCCTGGCTGAAGGCCAGAGAGGCCACGGAAAGAATGGCGGCGAAAGAACGGACGCGCCTCAGTTGTTCGCAAGGACGACGGACATCACCGTATTGCCGGACTGCTTCATCTGCATGCCCATGTCCGGAAAGTCCATCGTCAGGTCAGACTTGTACGTCGTTTCGAACTTGATGGTGCGACCCGTCTCTTTCTCGATGAGAGCCTCGCCGTCCACGGTCATCGTGCCAGTCATGAACATCGCCATGTCCGGCATGCCGCCGCCTTGGCCTCCCATCTGCCGCATCATGGCTCCCATGTCTGCGTTGACGTTGATGGTCCCGGTCAGTTTGATCGCCCAGGCCGTACCCTGACCGGCGCTCTTCTCGCCAATCAGCGTCGCCTTGAGGCGGGTCATCTTGTTCCCCGTCATCGGGTTCGCGGGAATCCGCACCTCCCAGCTATCGCCGACCCGAACCGGGTCGTTGGGAAACTCGATGAAGAGCGGGAAGTTCTGCGTCATTTGGGAGAACATCATCGCGGGTCCGGGGGCGTTCGGCATCTGTACGCCTCGAATCCGGTTCCGCGTGTCGAGCGTGCCCTTCATCGTGACTTCTTCAGGCGTCTCCGGCTGCTGGCCGCCCATCATCTGCCCCATCTGGCCCATGTCGAACTTGAGGTCCTTCATGGTGATGGTGATGTTGGCTTCCTTCCCATCCGTGGCGATGCGGTCGAAGTTGATCTCCATCCTCGCCTGGTAGGAAAAGTCGAAGGGCATGGTCCCCATGCCGGCCTGGCCCATGTCCATGACCATGCTCGACTTCGCGCTCATCGTGTAAGCCTCCTTGGCTCCCGCCTTCAGCTCGCGCTTCAGGACAATTGCGTCCTGGGACGCGGCGAGGGTCAGGGCCAAAGCGAGGCCAGTGCCCAACAAAACGAATCGTGGTTTTCTCATACTCTTGTGTCTCATCCTCCTTGGGATTCCATATAGAAAGACGTCTTGAGGGTCCTCTTCGCTACAGGCTGCCCCTCCAAAGATACTACGTCCGAAGTGCCATTGGCGGTTACAGTCGCCTTGACAATTCTACCCGACGGCCCCGAAAACCAGACGGAGCCGGTTCCTTCGACCTTCGTGACAACCCGCGCCGCGGCCAGCTCTTTCGGCACAGGGTTCCGGTTTGCATCCTCGAATCCCTCGTAAGATTGCGAGAGTTTGAGGTCGAATCTCTCACCCTGCTCCTCTTTTCCGACATACCGCGCCTCGTACAGGACGTCGCTCTTCCCGAACGTCCGCTTATACGTCCAGGTCTCGTTCGGCTCGACCGGTTTCTCCGGAAACTCGAGCAAGAGGAAGGTCATGTCCGCCAGATGTTGGGGATGCAGTCCGGGGAGCTGGAACGGGATGTCTCGGTCCACTGCGTCGGTGGCAAGGATCTTGCCCGACGAGCGGTAGGTCGTGGTCGTCGCTGGAAAGTATTCGCGCACGGCTTCGAGGCCGATCGGGAAGGGTGAAAAGCTCTTCGTCTCGGCGTCGTAGACGGAGAGTCGGAACTGCGTGATTTCGCTTAAGACTCTTCGCTTCTCGTCCGAACCGCCCTCTTTGCCGGTGACTCGCAGATCCATATCCACCTTGAGCGGTTGCTCGATCCCGCCAAGAACGGGGATATAGCCGTCGAAGCTAACCTGAACATGGTATGAGATCGGAGCGCTTCCGAAGGAATAACCGAACAGAGTGCCGACCGCGAAGATTGCGAGCATCAGTCATTAGATTACCTGGCTGCCGGGGGGCTTGGGTACGGCCGAGGGATGTCGGAGGCGATAAAGCTACTTCCCTGCGGTACCCTCCTTTTGGGCTTGCCGCTCCATCGCATCCGCCTTCTCCGCTACGGACCGGAGAGACTCGACCATCTCCTGCCAGGTTACGCGTTGCAGATCGAAGTTGGTGCCCTGGGCCCTCGCAAAGCCGTCCAATCCCGAAGCCGACAGCGAGCCGATGCTGTCCTCGATCTCCTGGGCTATGAGTCGTAGCTTGGCTGCACCTTGGGGCATACCCTGGCGTGTATCCCAGACGGAGATCATCGAGTTGAGGACTATGGTCCCGGTTAGGGAGTCGAGGGCGACGCCCTCATCACTTCTGACGAGAAGGATGCCCGTTATGAACTCCGATCCGTCGCTCCTTCGCCATTTCTGAGTCAATCGGAGCGCGTTCTGCACTGGGTACGGCTGGATCTCCGGATCGCCGTTCGGCTCGCCATCTCCGATCCGCGGTTTCCAAGCGGCCCGCCAAAGCCCCTCGACCTTCTCCGCGTTCAAATCGAGCATCTCCACTTCCTCCCGCGGCGCGTATCGAAGGAGCGTCGCTGCATCTCCCGTACGAAGGGAAGCCATGACCCGCCTCGCGGGTTCCTCGAGAGTTTCCGCCCGCCGGAGAACCAGAGCGAGGATCACGGCCAGACACGCGATTCCAATCAAAATCAAGTATTTTCTTTTCGAAGCATTCATCAGAGACCGTAGCAATGGCCTGTCTTAGTT
>RFHN01000137.1 GCA_003695835.1 Armatimonadota bacterium | reverse complement strand
TGGGTATCAGCCGGTATTCTCGAGTGGAGGTCGCTATGCAACGGTTTCTTTATCTTGCTTTGATTTCGCTCTTCTTGATGAACGTCGGTTACGCCCAAGACTGGGCGCGGGAGAGGGTGGACAAGTCACCGCGACACACGGAGTGGGTGGACGTCAAGCACGGGAACAGAACGGTGAAGGCGTTTGTCGTCTACCCGGAACGCAGCGACAAGGCCCCGGCGGTTCTGGTGATTCACGAAATCTACGGCCTAACTGACTGGATCCGGAGTCTGTGCGACCAACTGGCGGAGGCGGGCTACATCGCCATCGCGCCCGACCTGCTCTCCGGCATGGCTCCCGGAGGTGGAAGGACGAGCGACTTCGAATCCCCGAGCAAGGTGGTCGAGGCGATCTCTTCCCTGCCGCCTGACCAGATCACGGCCGACCTCAACGCCGTCGCCGACTACGTCAAGTCGTTACCGGCGTGCAACGGCAAGATCGCGGTAGCGGGTTACTGTTGGGGCGGGACGCAATCGTTCCGGTTTGCGACGAACCGCTCCGACCTCTCCGCCGCCTTCGTCTTCTACGGAACCGGCCCCACCGACGCCGAAAGCATCCGCCGAATCAACTGCCCGGTGTATGGCTTCTACGCCGAGAACGACGCGAGGGTGAACGCGACCCTGGAGGCGACCTCTCGCATGATGAAGGAGCAGGGCAAGGCGTTTGAGCCGGTTACCTACTCCGGAGCCGGGCACGGTTTCATGCGCGCAGGCGAGGATCCGAACGGCTCGGAGGGCAACAAGAAGGCGCGGGAAGAAGCATGGGCGCGGTGGAGACAGTTACTCCGCACAGTGCTTGGCTGACGGTACACTCAAGGCCGCGAATGCTTCAAAGGTTTGGTGAACTCTCTCGCGCAAGACTGGCCGTCGTCCTCGCCTTCATAGGCGTCTACATCTCCGGGATGCTCTCAATTTCACACGCCCGCGGCGCGGTCCTGCCGTGTGGTGCTGGCACTGGATGTGACGAGCTCGCCTTCCACCCCAGTTCGTACTTCCATGGTATTCCCGTAGCGTATTTCGGCTTGGCCGCGTATGCTCTAATTGCCACGCTCACGAGTGTGCGTTGCTGGAGCACCAATACCACAATTAGACATTGGTCATTTGTCATGACATACTTCGCTGCGGCACTCGGCGTCGCAGTCAGCCTTCGCCTCACCGCGGTCGCGGTTGTGCTCGTGGGCGTGGTGTGTGCGTGGTGCATTGCTTCGGGCGTCGTTATGTGCCTGCTCTTGTGGACGCATGCGTCCGAAGCAGCGGGCAGCGCTCGGCGCGGGGCTGTGAGAGAAAGTGCGCCGTCGAAACCCCTGGTTACCGTTTGCGTGGTGATCGTCGCTGGTGCTCTGGCCACACACGGGCTCATGCTCGGTACAAGGGCAACCCTACAGTTGGACGAGCGAGAACTTGCGACGATACCGCTGGGTGAATTGGTGCCAGCGCACGCGCCAGTATTGGGTCGAGGGGAAGCCCCATGGACACTCGTCGTATTCTCGGATCTCGGTTGTGCGGCTTGCCACTTCTACCTGCCGCAGGCTGTGCAACTCGTGAAGCGCTTTCCCCAACTGAAGATCGTCTACCGCCACTATCCGTTGGCAAGTGGCGGACCATCGGATTACGCCGCACAGCTCGTAGCAGGAATAGGTGACTCTAGTGCTGCCTGGCGCTTCATCCTGGAGTGCTCCACGAGGAGGCCGAAAACCGCTGACGAGTACAAGGCGGTTCTGTTTGGGATAGTCGGGGGACGCAGGGTGCTCACGAGGGGCGGGGCGGACGCAGAGCGCGCGGCGGTCACCGTCCGCAAGGACGCGGCCGTAGGGCAGCGGCTCCGGCTGCCGGGAACCCCAACGTTCATCCTCGTGCATCCCGGCGGGGTGCGGAGGGAGGCGGTATCGCTGGACGCGCTTCCGGGTATACTCTCCAGAGCTCAGCGGGCTAAGGCCAGCGCGCTGGGACCCATCAAACACGGAAAACGGAGAACAAAAAATGAAGGACCTTCGTGAACAGATTCGTCCACGCATTCATCGAACGCTATCTATGGCTGCCGTTGCTGGCTGTATCGGCATTCTAATGGCGCCTTTGTATGCACCTGCCAACCCTGAGGACCCCTTCTGCCTCCCGGGCACGACACCGACGACATGCATCAACAATGGGTGCCTTTCGCCGAACGTCTGCATGAGGAGCGGGAGCAACGTTTGTATCTGCATTGCGCCATAGTACTAAGTACAGCACTGCCAAGGTACCGTCTGCGCCCGGCCGGCACGCACGAAGGAAGCAAGCCATGATCTTGAGCCTTTGCCTGCAAATCGCCCTCATCGCGCCTGGCGCCATGCATGCGCAGGATGTCAGGACAGCCGTGGCCCGTGCCGGCGCCTTCGCCGAGCGCCTCGACCCAAAGGTGAAGGTGGATCCGGAAGTTGCCGGTGAAGTCGTCGTATCGCGATACTCAGAGGAAGACGCGCGCGTCGTCCCTGAAAAGCTCGCCTTCGTGCTTCACGCGACATGGGACCCGGTAGGCAGACGCATCCGACGGACGAGGGAGGAGCAGAGGGCTCTCGAGTCCGCCTCGCTCGAGGAGCGGATCCAGCGCTACCGCATCGCGCTGGCCAAGTTAGGCGAGGTTCGGACAGTTCAAGATGCCGGCGAGCAGGCCAACCGCGTGATCGCCGCTTATCGGCAGCTCCAATACGACCTGGCCAATGCGATCCACGACCCCTCAACCGGAGTGTTCAATCCGCGCCTGGACCTGCCGACCAGCGACCTGATGCGCCAAATCCTCGTTGACCTTGGCGCGGCGCACCTTGCCCAGTTGCCCATCGGTAAGACAACTGTCTTGTCTTCGCAACCGACAGCCGCTCAAGTGCCATTGAAGACCGATGTCAAGCCCTGGTTGTCGGCGTTCGAGGAAACCATGCGAATCGTAGCCGAGCAGTTCCCCGACGATCTCCGGTCGGATCGGCGTCTGGCGCCGTACGTTTCTGCCCTGTTCGAGCAGGTGGAGCGAGCGAAGAGTGGCGCAGCGAAAGTGAATGCGTTCGTCCTGAGACGATCTGACCGCGTCACGCTCCAGGTTGCCGTGTATTCAGCCTCCGGCTCCATCATTGCGGTGGAAGCAACCACCCTGCGCCCCGAGGTCAAGCCCGCGGGTGTGTCTCTGAAGGTGGACGAGGAAGCCTTTGCGAGGCTTTCCGCCCTTACCATCGAATTCAACCAGATTGTTCCCGGCAGGCGGCCCGACACCGTCGTCGACTCCCCCATCGCGCATGGCGTGAAGCCTAGTGAGCGCCTGCACTACGGGATGCTCCACCCAGAGGAGCACGATCCTTTAGCGTACAACGTTGCGGACGCGTTGATCGGGCTAGCGGAGCACCTCGATAGACGATTGATGGCGTGCGTTTGTGACTCTTTGTTCTCCGAAGTGGAGCCCCTCATCCAGCAACGGGGCATCAACCTGAGCGATTTCTTGGAAGTTCTGAGCAGGGAGCACGAGATACAGACCGATGGCGATTGGATTCTAATCCGTCCGAAGGACCCGATCGGATGCGAGGAGTCTCGACTGCAGCGGGAAGCATTGGGATCGTTCGTTCGGGCGGCGTGGTCGGACGGAGGGGTGAGCTTTCGCAACTACTGCCGGTTTCGCTATGACGCTCGGCAGCAAGACATTGACCCCCGGATTCATGACCGCTACGCTCACTACCTCTTCTTGCTTACGAGGGGCGCGGTCACTGAGGGCATCGTTCCTTATCCGCCGGTCGCGTACTTCTTCGGCTCCTTCTCAGACGCCGAGTGGCCGGTTCTAACTCGAGACGGCGCAACCGTTCGCCTCGCGAACCTCACGCCAGAGCAGCAGTCGTTTGTTCTGGAGTTCACGGGCTTCGTGGCGCGCGCCTGTACGCTTGAGGGCGAACCCGTCGTCCCCGAGGCGTGGATGACAAGCTCGGAGTGCCTCCCGCGGGGCCTTCTGGCGGAGTCCATCCTGACGGTGTCCCGCCGCACTGAGACGCGAATCCGGAGGGCAACTTGGCCATACAGCGCCGACGAGGACCGGTTCCTCACGACGGCACAGACACCGGAGCAAGTGGGCTGGATTCTGCGGTCCATGGCTCAAACCTCTGGTAGAGCCTTTGAGCCGTCGGGAGTGCTAAATGGGGAGTACGAAGTAGGCGCCGTAGAGGTTCTGACCTTTAGCTTCCGCCTTCGAGAAGGTGTCAAGTACGAAGTGACGGCGGAATTAGGCTTTCGTCCCGTATCTGGCCCCTACCGCTACAACGAGCTCCCTCTGGAGATCCGCCGAGCGATTGAGCGCGGCGACTAACAGCGAGCCTTCCACAAGGGGGCAAATCACTCTTCTGGCGTCGGTTCGGCATGCAGCTGTCGGCAGGCGTCGGCGATCTTACGAAGCGCCGCTTCGGCGACGGGATCGAGCTTCATCGGGCTCATCATGCACATCAGCAGCAGCGCGTACGCCTCCTCGGGCGTAAGCTCGATCGTCGCGCTCTCCGATTGCGTGCAAGGTTCCGCCGGCATCGGTTCTCTTTGTATAGACTCCGCTCGGCGCGATTTGTTCCCTACTGCCTCCATCCCTTGGAGGTTTTCCACGTAGACGCAGGCCCAAATACGGCATAATGAGCAGGCTCATGAAGGATTCTTGGGCGGCAAGAGGGTGATTCGTCGAACATGTATGCGCTCAACTTTTACTCGGACATCTACTTGGACGTTCTCAAAAACCATCGTAAGACCGTCACCATCCGCCTCGGCGACAAGACGGACAAGTATCGGACGGGCGAGATCGTATGGGTCACGGTCGGGCAGCGGTTCGGAAGAAGGCAGAAGCTCTTTGCTGCGATCATTGACCGCGTAGACGTCAAGCCGATCCGCGAGCTCAGCCCGCGAGAAATCCAGAGGGAGAACCCTTCCTTCCACACCGCCGAAGAAGTCGTCACGCTGCTCTGCAGGATCTACGGCCAACCGATTACGTTGGACAGCCTCGTGTCGGTTATCCACTTCTCTCCGATCGATGAATGAAGCAAGGTGAGGGGTTCACGCTCGAAGTCGCCGCGCAGATGCTCGGTATCAGCAAAGCGACCCTGCGAACCTGGGAGAAGCAGGGGAGGATTCCTCCGGCAAGAAGGGACGAGCGAGGCTGGCGGCGGTACACCATCGAGGACATCGAGGCGATCCGGCGCGCTGTGTACGGCGAAGAGCAACCGACGCTTGAGGTCACAACCGTCGAGCTCGCAACGCCGAACCGGCTCGCTGGAGTTGTCAAGAGCATCGAATGCGAGGGCTTGATCTGCGAGGTCGTGATCGAGGTCCTCGGACGGCAAAGGATTACGGCTCACATCCCGAAGAGCATGTGCCTCCGCTTGGGGCTTCATAAGGAGACGCCCGTCACGGTGTGGATCCGCCCGGGCGATGTGTTGATCAGCCGCTAAAGTTGCTGGCCGCGAGCGATACGGGCAACTTTTCCGAAAAGTCAAGCAAAAATACTGGGTTTCCTGTTGCGAATACCTGGAAAAAGCCTCCTCGGAGACGAGCAATCCTGCGGGGTTGACGCCTCCGACAGGGGTGTTCAGGATGACGCCCCCGGGGTAGGGCCGAGGCCGATTCGGTGGAGGCGCCTTCCCAACTCTAACCGCACAGTCAAGGAGGATTGGAAGAATGGCATTTCGGATCAACACGAATCTGGAGTCAATGAACGCCCTGAGGAACCTCGGGCTCGTTTCGATGGAGTTTGGCAAGACGGTCACCCGTCTCTCGACCGGTCTCCGCATCGTCACCGGCGCGGACGACCCGGCAGGTCTCATCATCTCGGAAAACTTCCGTGCTCAGATCGCCGGCCTCGACCAGGCGATCCAAAACAACCAGGACGCGATCAACTACGCCAAGACGGCAGAAGGCGCGCTCGACGAAGTGGCGCGACTGCTGAAGGACGCCCGCAAGCTGGCAGTCGCCGCGAACAACACTGGAACCCTGGACGCGGCGGCGATTCAAGCGAACCAGGATCAGCTTCGATCCATTGTCGAGTCCATCAACCGAATCGCCACGCAGACCCAGTTCGGCAAGAAGAAGCTGCTCGACGGGTCCGCCGGCATCGTCTCCCACGTGATTGACTCTGCCAACTACGCAGCGATCAACATCGGCGGCACGTTCGGCGGATTCAGCGTCAACAGCAGCGGCACCGTCACCGTTCAGGTCACGACCGCCGCGGAACGAGCGAAGATCACCGGATCCGTGGACCTCAGCGCCAACGGTCTC
>RFHN01000136.1 GCA_003695835.1 Armatimonadota bacterium | reverse complement strand
TGTCTTTCTGACCCGAAACTGGAGAGCCGTCTCGCTGAAACCGAACATGGGAGATGTACTTGCCGAAATTGACGATGCGGTAGTCCCCCGGCGCCCAGGCGGGCATGCGGAATTCGTTGGACGGACGGGAGACTTGGATCCGGACCGTAACCGCGCCGGTCGTGGGATCCGGGTCCACTACGTAAGTCGCGGCGGAGGCGCCGAGCGGCAAGGTGAAGAGGAACAGGGCGAACCAAGCGCGCAATGAGAACGGCATGCCAACATTCTGACGCAGAAGCCAGGTCGCGCGGTACGCCTGAAACGATTGGGGCGTAGAACCGTCCAGAAGGAAGGAAAGATGCTTCTCAACATAGTCGTCGGTGTAGTCTTGGGGGCCGCTGCGCCCTCCTTTTCTGATGCCGTGCAGACAAATCTGCGCGACATCTCCTTCACGGTGGACGTTCAGACCGCCAACCGCGCCGAGTTACGCAAGATCAACAAGGACTTCGCCGCAGGCTACGAGGCCGACACGGTGGAGGTTCAATACAAGGATCCGCTCAAGATTCGGCTGACTTCCTATATAAATCGCGAGCGGTACATCTACATCGTGAATGAAGGCCTCAAGTCATTCTCCGTGCCAAGGCTCGGGATTCGGCAGACGAACGAGGACGTGCGGAAAGCCCCCGGCAAGTGGCAAACGCTCTTCGATTTTGGGGTGATCACCCCGGGCATCGCGCGGAGTTTTCTCAAGGGAACGTATATCCGGACAGACAGCGCCGGACAACTCGTCTTCGATGTCAACTACCAGTACTCGGGCGATAAGACCCGTTACCGCATCTGGGTGGACCCCGACAAACGGTACGTTACGCGAAAGATGTGGTTCAACCAGCGCGGTGTTCTGGTCGCGACCTTTGTATTCGAGAACCCCGTTCAGTCGAACGGTGTCTGGTTCCCGACGCGCCTGACGGTGCAAAACGCAGATGGCAAGGTGGCAGGCGTGAGCGCCTTCAAGAACATACGCGCCAACACTGGGATTCCTGACTCTGTGTTCAGCCTCTAACGCATCAGTTTCGTCAATGCGTCCGTGATCGCGCTGGCTGCGGTTTCGACGAGCGGGATGGTTTCGGTGTATCGCATCCTCGTCGGCCCGATGACGGCGATGGTGCCCGCCTCTTCCTCTCCAGCATAGAACTTCGCCGCGACGATCGCCATTTTGCGGAATGCCTCAATCGGGTTCTCGCGTCCGATCGTTACGCTCACGCGGCGTTGTTGCTCGGCATTCGGTCCGGCTTCGCTGGCTCGCTCGATCGCTTCGGCGAGCACGCGCGGATTGTCCATGATCTGCACCAGCCCCGCGAGCAGGTTATAGTCCTTTTGGAATTCGGGATGAGCGAGCAGTACCGCGGTGCCCTCCGCAATCGCCCTTCCTGCCGTGGACGCGCGGGCAACGGACCGCAGCTCCTGCCATGCTGCCTGGGCGAGGCGGGCGGCCGGCGGCGTGAGGTGGCTTGTGTCGAGAGAAGAGGTGCGCGAGAGCTGGTACAGCGTCTTGCCCTCGGCTGCTTCGTTCAACAGGCCCGCCGCCGCGTGGAGTTCGCGCATGGTGACGTCGGGAGAGGCGCTGACGATTCGGTTCTCGATGGCTCCGCTGCTCAGCACGAGGATCAGCAAGGCCCGTTCCGGGGCGATCGACGTGAGCGAGACTTGTCGTATGTAGAGCGACCGCTCGCCGACGGTTACCGCCGCGCTGACGTACTGCGTAAGCCTCGCCAAACAGCGGCAGGTCTCGCGCAAGAGTTCCGAGAGCTCCGCTTGCAGACGGCTCAAGCTCTTGACTCGGCGCGCCTTCTCCGGTTTGACCTCCGGCTTCGCCAGCCGATCCACGTAGTAGCGGTAGCCGGTATCAGACGGGATTCTGCCGGCGGAGGTGTGGGGCTGCTCGAGGTAGCCCCGCTCGGACATCTCCGCCATCTCGTTCCGAACGGTTGCGGGGCCGACACCGAGACGGTACCGGCGTGCGACGATCTCACTTCCCACGGGCTCCGCCGAGTTGACGTACTCGATAACGACCGCCCGCAGGATCTGCTGCTTTCTCCGCGTCAGGTCTTCGAGCGGGCTCCCCGGTTTCTCGGTCATACGTTAAAAGGTACCTGATGAGCGCGTCACCCACCCCGGCTACTTCACCCAGCCTGCGCGATTGAGCGGAAAGAAGCGGAGCCAAGCTCTGCCCACCATATCTTTTCTTCGCACTAAACCCCAGTAGCGGCTGTCTACGGAATTGTTTCGATTATCGCCCAAAACGAAGTACATTCCCTGTGGGATCGGCTCCGCTGGGAGATCCCACACGCGAAAAAGGTCCTTCGGCGGAATGCGCTCCAGGTACAGACTCCCGCCCGGAAACTGGCCCAGCTCTGTCCGAACGATCGGGACCAGTTCGCCGTTGTATCGCACAAGTTTGAACTCGCCGAAGTTCCGTTCCGCTACATAAGGCTCGTCAAGTGGAATGTCATTGCGATAGAGCACGCCACCGATTACTTCGATCACGTCGCCGGGCACGCCGATCACCCGCTTGACGTAGAGTTCATCGGGCCCTCCCGAAACCGTCTGCGCTTCGATCGGAGGGCGGAAGACGGCAACCTCGCCGCGCCTCGGATCGCGCCACCGGTACGACGCCTTGTCTACGAAGAGGTAATCGCCCCGGCGAAGGGTCGGCTCCATCGAAGGGGAAGGGATCTCGAACGTCTGAATTACGTACGGTCGGAGGAGAAGGAAGATGAAGATCGCGGTGTACGTCAACCCCTCTGCAACGTCCTGGATCAAATGCCGCCAGGCGATCCGCAGGCGCTTGGTAGCTCGCACAAGCAGCAGTCCGCCGATCCCAACGAGAACGATCCCGGGAAGCGTCCCAGCCTGCCACACCGCCAGCCCGCCCAGGGCGAACAGGAAGACGGCGATGCCCCAGTAGGGAAGCGAGAGCGTCGCTGGTTGACTGCCTCCGGGTGACCACAGTGCAAGGACGCGAATCGTCGTGCATACGGCAGCAAACAGAACTACCTGAGCAGGCGTGGCTCGCGCGACCGAGTGGAACAGTTCCGGCAGCTCGGCAATCGGCAGGAGCGGAACCATCGCTCATCGCCTCGCGGCAAGCGTTAGTGCAGTCCTCCCAGGCGGCTGAATGGGAACACGCGGAACCAAGCTTTGCCTACGATCTGACGTCTGGGAACCAAGCCCCAGACACGACCGTCCGCCGACCAGTTGCGATTGTCTCCCATCATCAGATAAAAGCCATCTGGAATCGGCTCAGACGGTAGTTCCCAGACCGCCTCCACGTCCTGAGGATTCACCTTGTCGACATACAGGCTGTCGCGAGGGATCCCACCTGTCCCGAATCGCACGAGAGGCACGAGCTCGCCGTGGTATTTCACCAACTTGAAGTCCCCGATGTTCTGCTCGTTTCGATACGGCTCGTCCACTTGCTTGCCATTACGGTACAAGACGCTATCCCGGATCTCGATGACATCACCCGGCATACCGATCAACCGCTTCACAAAATCCTGATTGGGATCCTGCCAGGAATAAAGCGCACGCTTCGGCGGCTTGAACACGACGATATCGCCGAACTGGGGATCGCCCAGGCGATAGGCGAACTTGTTCACGATGATCCAGTCGCCTACCTTCAGCGTCGGGACCATAGACTCGCTGGGAATCCGGAACGTTTGGAGGACATAGGGGCGCAACAACAGAAAAACGAGAATCGAGGCATAGACCAGAGCGTCCGTCATGTCGTGGAAGAAACGCACGACTTTGGCGGACGTGACCTCCAGGTTCTCTTCCAGATGATTCGCCCAGTACCCGAGTCCAAAACGGAGGACCGTGCAGATAGCGGCAAACCAAAGAATGCTGGAGAGAGGGGTCCGGGCGAGTTTCTCCATGATGGATGGAGTTGCGTCCGGCGCAGTCTGAGCAAGCAGGTCAAACATCGGCGCCGCCATTCTACCGCTCGCGGAGAAGGTCGATATCCTCGTCCGTTAAGGGGGCTTTCGCGAAGAGGTCCGGCCGTCGCGCCCTCGTGGCCAGCAGCCGTTGCTTTCGCCTCCATCGTCGAATCGCCTCGTGGTCTCCGCTTTGGAGCACTTCGGGCACTCGTCGCCCCTTCCACTCCGGCGGACGCGTGTATTGCGGATAACTCAGCAGCCCATCGGCAAACGCATCCTCGTCGAGCGATTCTGGCGATCCGAGAACCCCGGGGACGAGCCGCGCTACGGCGTCGGCGATCACGGCAGCTGCCAACTCGCCTCCCGTCAGCACGAAGTCTCCGATCGAGACGATCGCGTCCGCATATTCGTCGGCGACGCGCTGGTCAATGCCCTCGTAGTGCCCGCACACAAGGACGAGGTGGCTCTTCTTGGACCATTCCCGAGCGTGCCGTTGCGAAAACAGCTCGCCGGACGGATCCGTAAACGCGATGAACGAGTCCTCGGTGTGGACGCTATCGAGAGCCTCGCCGAGAACGTCCGGCTTCATCACCATGCCCGGGCCTCCGCCGTAGGGTGAGTCGTCCACGGTTCGGTGGGCGTCCTTCGCGAAGTCGCGAGGGTTGACAGCCCCGAACTGGATCAGGCCCGCGTCTTGCGCGCGGCGCAGGATGCTGAAGTCCGTCCACGCGAGGACCGTTTCAGGGAACAGAGTAACGAAGTCAATCTTCATCGTCAGGGAACAGGCCAGGAATGGGGCGGATCACCATCCGCCTCTGCTTGAGGTCCACGCGAACGACGAACTCTTTGACCGCCGGCACCAGGGCGCCCCCGATCCGATACAGATCGTGGGCTGGGGCGGCCAGGACCTCTTCCACGACACCCAGGAAGCGCCCATCCTCAGAATACGCCTCCATGCCGAGAAGATCCCTCACAAGGAACTCGTCGGCCTCCAGCTCGGGCACGTCCTCTTCCGGAACGTATAGCAGCTCACCCACGATCGGCTGCGCCTCTTCGATTCGCTTGAATCCCTCGAGCCAGATGCGGACCTGCGTCTTGTGCCAGGCGTGGCGGAGGATCTTGAGCGGCCTCCCTTGCAGGTACACCGTCTTTCCCTCCTCGAAACGGTCCGGAAACCCGGTCATGGGGACGACTTTCACAGCTCCCCGCAAGCCGAAGGTGCCCACAATTCTGCCGATGGGTACGAAGCCCTCGACCGGTTCAAGCGTGGGTTGTTGCGGACCAGTCACACGGATAGGATAGCACGGTACGCCGTGCAGAACGCCGCACCGATGTGCTAAAATCGCCCCTCGGTCTACCTGACCGAGGATTTACGGAGATGTCGAAAGAAGCCATCCTTGCAAGCGTCACGAAGCCTTTGCTCCGCACGGACCTGCCGGAAGTCGGTCCGGGCGATACCGTCCGCGTTCACGTCAAGGTTCGCGAGGGTGGCAAGGAGCGCATTCAGATCTTTGAGGGCGTCGTTCTTGCGCTCAAGCACGGCGGCATCGCGGAGACGATCACCGTCCGCAAGATCAGCCACGGCGTCGGAGTCGAACGGACGTTCCCCGTGCACTCGCCCATGGTTGCGAAAATCGAAGTCGTGCGCCGCGGCAAGGTACGGCGCGCCAAGCTCTACTACCTTCGCAAGAAGGTTGGTAAGGCCGCGCGCATCAAAGAGAAGCGCTAAACGAGCTTCAGCCATCGGTCGTTGGCGGTACACTTCGTACCGATGATTCCTTCCTTATTGTCCGCTCTTGCGGTGACGGCCCCGGTTGCGTCGGGGCAGGCTGTAGACCCCGCCGTTCTCGAGCAGGTTCGCCAAGCCGTTGGGTACAGCGCCCTGAGCGACCTGGCGCCGGGCGTCGCCCTCGAAGGGGCCGCGCGGTTCTTGGGTGTGGATTTACGTTTTTCCTTTTTGTTCGACCACGAGGGCCGGTTCGTGGAGAACCTGGATGGCCGACTGAGTAGCAGCCAGGGCTACGACGGCAAGACGGCGTGGTCGAAGGACTGGCACGGCGCCGTGCGCAAACTTGAAATGGAGGACCTCGATAGCGCGTTGCTCTTCGCCTCCGTGGTTACGCATTCGTGGCTTTCCGAGAAGAGCAAGGTCCGTCCCGTGTCCACGAAGCGGGAGGAAGGGCGAATCAACGTGGAGCTTCGGATCGAGAACAGCCCGATGAAGGCTACCCTCACCGTAGACCCGACCAGCCATCTGCCTACGGGATACGTCCGTGAAACCCCAGCGGGCGGGGAGCGCTTTGAGCTGCTCGCTTGGAAGCGATATCGCGGCGTTCTCTTGCCTTCGGAGATGAAGCAGACCGAGGGCGGAGTCGAGAACAAGTACACGGTGGACCAGATTGGGCCTCTGCCCACTTTCGTGAGAAGTCCATTCGAAGCCCCGCCCCCGGACGGGTCGCGGGTCGCCTTCGATTCATCCAAGCCCAATCGCTTGGAGACGAAAGCCTCCCTGACGGGTCACATCCTGGTCAAGGCGAAGGTCAACGGCAACCAAGAGAAGTGGTTCATCTTCGATTCGGGAGCTGGCATCACCGTCTTGGACAAGAAGCTCGCCGACAGCCTTGGGCTCCCAAGCTTCGGAGAGCTGCCGGTCCTCGGGGTAGGCGGCTTGGTGAAAGCGCCATTCCGACCGCTCCCCTCCCTCGAGATCGGGCCCGTTACACTGAAGAACGTATTCGCCGTGGAGATGGATCTCGGCCTGTTCGGTACCGTCTTTGGGCCGGACTTCGGCGGCTTGATCGGCTATGACCTCCTCGCTCGCGCCGTCGTGGAATTCGATCACGCCAACCGGTTCATGGCGCTCTACGATCCGAGCACATACAAGCTAACGGGCGGGAACTGGCTTCCACTCCACCTCGGTAGCCGCCTTCCGGTCGTCGAGGCGAAGTTCGAAGGCAATAGAGACCTCTTTCGACTCGACACGGGCGCACCGAACAACGTCACGTTCCACTCGCCTGCGGTGGAGAAGTACCGATTGCTGGAAAACCGATCAACCTCCGATACGATGATGGCTGGCGTCGGCGGCGTCGTTCGAGCCAAGGCCGGCAAGCTCGAATACTTCGAAGTCGGGGGGCGGCGGATCGAAGGACCTACGGTCACGTTCGCACCCGCCGGCAACAGCGCTTTCGACGATCCCTACCTTGCGGGCAACCTGGGAACCGCTTTTCTGGATCGGTTCAAGGTCGTGTTCGACTACCCTCACGAACGGATCGCGTTCTTGGACAACTCCTCGAACTGAGCCACCATCCTCTCGATGACAGCAAAGCCGCCCCCCCAGAAATCGGCGGAGTCGAGGTCTATGTCGAGCAGGCGCATCAACTCGTGTGGCGACAGAGACCCGCCTTTTCGCAACACGTCGAGGTAGCGCTCGGGGAACTCCGGGCCCTCTTGTTTGGCTCGCTCGTAGAGCGCAAGCGTCAGTAGCTCGCCGAAGGCGTACGCATACACGTAGAACGGCGCGAAGAAGAAGTGACCTACGTACAGCCACCAGTGCTTGTGCTGTTCGCCGAGCGAGAGGCTGGAACCAAACATCTCCTGCAACCTCTGTTGCCAAATCTCGGCGAACTCGTCAGCCGAGAGTTCGCCCTCCTCGCGTCTTCGTAGATGGCAATCGCGCTCGAATCGGAACATCGCCGCTTGGCGGAAGACGCTCGCGAAGATCCCTTCGATCTTCTGGGCATACAGCGAGAGTTGGTCCGATTCCGTGGCTTCGGAGACGAGTCGGTCGAACACGAGCATTTCGCCGAAGATGCTCGCAAGCTCCGCCAACGGAAGCGTGCCGTGGAAGTTGAAGAGTCGCTGATCGCGACTCAGATACGCGTGGACCCCGTGCCCAAGCTCGTGGGCAAGGGTCATGACGTCGTCCAACTTGTCCTGATACGTCATCAGGATGTAAGGGTGGGCCGCAGGCGTGACGTATTCGCAGAAGGCGCCACCGGCTTTCCCCTTCCGAGGCTCGGCGTCTATCCAACCTTTCTGGAAGAACTCCTCCGCGATCCGCGACATCTCCGGCGAAAAGGCGCCGAAGCTCTCCAAGACGATTTTCGCGCCCTCCGGGTAGGGCACGCGCGCCGTCGCCTCACCAAGCGGCGCGTAGCGATCAATGTGCGTCAGCTCCGGCAGTCCAAGCAGGTCCCGCTTGCGCGCGTAGTACCGCTCGACGACGGGATGATTCTCCGCGCACAAATCCACGACCAGTTGCACGGTTTCCCTCTCCAGCTCATTCGCCATGTGTCGGCTTTGCTCGGGATACTCGTACCGTCGCAATTCATCTTCGAGCTTCTTGTCGGCGAGAATCGTGTTGTAACAGAAAACAACCACCTTTTCAAACTCGAGCAGTCCCTCCGTCAGCGCGTCGGCGGCGGCTTGGCGAACCGCCCGGCTCGGGTCCCGAAGCAGAGAGGTCAGCTCCTCTAACGTGCTTTCGCGAACCTCGTCGCTTTCCGGATCGCGGTAACGGAAGACGTGAGTCGCCGTGAGTTCCTCGTGGAGGCGCTGCCACGCGCGGATTCCCGTGTTGGCCGTTCGCTCGAGTAGGATCTCCTCCGCCTCGCTCAAACGATGAGGCGAGTAGACGCGAACCCGCTCGAGCCAGTGGCGATACTCGGCAAGCTCCGGCGCGGCGTTCATCCGCTCGGCCCACTCCTCCGGCGCAGCCTGGATCTCGAGTTCGAAGAACAGCACGAGGACTTGGATCTCGCTGACCCTTTCCTGCATGGCCTGCAGGAACGCGCCGCGCTCCGGATCCCCGGTGTCTTCCGCGAAGCGTAGATGCGCGTACGAAATGACCCGCGAGAGTTTCTCGACAATCGCCTCCAGCGTTTCGATTCCGGAGCGAAGTTCGTTGGGAGTGGCGCTGTTTACCTTTCCTCGGAACTGCTCCGAGAGTTGGACGGCCTGCTCGCGAGCCGCCTCGAGCGTCTCCTCGATCTCTGGAGCCTCCGGCCCAGAGAACAGGTCTTCCAGATTCCACTGCATGGGGAGCTCGTTTAGGCTGGTCAAAGACATGGTCGCAGTGTACCGAGACTGAGTCGAGGGGTACTCTTGCGGGCGATGTACGCAGACTTTCAAGAGTTCCTGCACGCGCTGGATCAGGCCGGTGAGCTCAAGAAGATCGCCCATCCACTCAGTCCCGTTTTGGAGATTACGGAGGTTGCCGACCGGTGCATGAAGATGCCGAACGGCGGGCCAGCTCTCCTCATCCAGAAACCGAAGGGATACGACATTCCCGTCGCGATCAACACGATGGGTTCGTGGAAACGGATGGCGATGGCGCTCGGTGTGTCGGATGTGGAAGAGATTGCTGCGGAACTGGAGAGCCTGCTGCAACCGGAGATTCCTCAAACGCTTCCAGAAAAGTGGGCGATGCTCAAGAAGGCGATGCAGCTCGCGAAGGCTCCCCCGAAGACCGTCCGGGAAGGGAAGTGCCAAGAGGTCGTTCTGAAAGGGGATGACGTGGACTTGGGCAAGTTGCCGGTCCTGACATGCTGGCCGGAGGATGCGGGCCCATTCCTCACGTTGCCGCTCGTCTTCAGTCACGATCCGAACACGGGCAAACGCAACGTCGGAATGTATCGGATGCAGGTGTTCGACCGCAATACGGCCGGCATGCACTGGCAGATGCACAAGGTCGGGGCAGAGCATATGCGACAAGCGGCGGAAAAGAAGCAGCCGATTGAAGTGGCGGTTGCGCTCGGGGGCGATCCGGTCCTCATCTTCTCGGCGCTTTCCCCTCTTCCGCCAGGAATTGACGAGATGCTATTCGCGGGGTTCCTTAGGAAGAAGCCCGTGCCCTTAGTGCCGGCCAAAACGGTGAACCTGA
>RFHN01000002.1 GCA_003695835.1 Armatimonadota bacterium | reverse complement strand
TCCTCTTTCTCGGTCGGCAGCCCTTTCTCTTCCATGGCTCGCTTCGCGCTCTCAAGCGTTTCGAAGGCAGAGGGTTTCACGCCTGCGTATTGCTCAATTGCGTCCAGAAGGTCTATCCGGCGCCACGGCTTACTGAAGTCGATCTTTTGGCCCTGCACCTCCAGCGTCTCGCTTCCAAACACGGTTCGGGCCAGCTCGCGGCAGAGTTCCTCGACGAGCGCTTGGATGTCTTCCATTTGGGCATAGGCCTGATACAGTTCCAGAAGTGTGAATTCCGGGTTGTGTCGTGTGCTAATGCCCTCATTACGGAACACGCGACCGATCTCATAGACTTTGTCGAATCCACCCACGATGAGCCGTTTGAGGTGCAGCTCGAGCGAGATGCGTAGCTTCAGTTCGATTTCGAGCGCGTTGTGGAAGGTGAGGAACGGTCGGGCTGCCGCGCCGCCCGCTTCCGTTTGCAGCACGGGCGTCTCCACCTCGATGAAGCCTCGTTCGTCCAGGAAGCGCCGGGTCGTGGAGAGGATGGCGCTGCGCTTGAGAAAGATCTCTCGACTGTCCGGGTTGGCGATCAGGTCGAGGTACCGATGCCGATACCGTTCTTCGACGTCCGAGAGGCCGTACCACCTTTCGCCCTCTTTTTCTTTGCCGATGGGCAATGTGTGGAGACACTTGGCGAGAACTCGCAGATCCTTCACGTGGATCGAAGTCTCTCCCGTACGAGTCTTGAATACGAACCCTTTGACGCCTACGATATCGCCGATGTCCGTTTCCTTGAAGACATGCCACAATTCGTCGCCGACGTCGTCCCGCTTCACATAGATTTGGATCTTGTCTCCGTCGCGCCAGATGTCGGCGAATGCCGCCTTTCCCATCACTCGGATCGCGACAATCCGCCCTGCGCAAGAGACGTCCTGATTCTCGAGGGCTTCATAGTTTGCGTGAATCTCCGCCGGCAGGTGGGTCGTAGGCCAAGATTCAGCCGCGTAAGGGTCGTGATTCGCTTCGCGCAGCTCTTGGAGTTTCTGAAGTCGAACCTCTCGAACCGGGTCGTGATGACTCATTTCTTCTTGCGAACACCCTTCGAGACCTTGAGGACCTCATAGGAAGTTGTCCCCCCCGGGGCCTGCACTTTGACGACGTCTCCCTTCTGGGCGCCGATCAGGGCCGCTCCGAGCGGGGACGAAGAGGAGATCTTGTCCTGTTCCGGGTCCGCCTCCGCGCTGCTGACCACCAGAATCGTGAACTCGGCCTTGTTCCGCCGATTCCGGAGCGTGACCTTGGAGCCCAAACCCACTTTCCGGGCGGGAACGTCCTCGGGGGTCAGGATCTCCGCACTCCCCAGGATCGCCTTGATTTCGAGGATGCGAGACTCGACGTACGCCTGCTCCTTCTTCGCGTCTTCCAGCTCGGTGTTGTCTTCGGCGAACTCGCCATGCTCCTTGCTTTCCCGGATGCGCTGGGCGATTTCCTGTCGCCGGACCGTCGTCAGGTGGTGCAGCTCGTCCTCGAGGGCCTTGTATCCCTCAGGGGTGAGCCAGATGGTTTCTTCGATGGGTTCTTGGCTGGACATCTCAGAGTTACCGAGTCTTTGTATACGAGCAGGCAGTCCCGAAGGTTTCGGGTTGCGCATTATAACCAAGAGGGCCGCCTCGGGGTGCGCAGCCGGCCCGCGAAGCGGATTCTTCGGCCGAACCTGAAGAAAACCGCTGGATTCGCCGATAGTTCCAAGTGAGCCGACTTACGTTTCGTGGAAGGCTCGCACGGGCAGGACGCCCGAAACTGCCACGGAAGGCAAAGGAGTGACGATGGAGATCTTGAATGTGCTGTTCGGCGACCGAGCGGACCTCTATGAGGAAGCGCTGAGTCGCGCCTCGCGGAGGCAGCAGGCCCTGACAGCCAACCTCGCCAATGTGAACACGCCCGGCTATCGGCGGCGGGACGTGGATTTTCGCGTCGAGCTGCAAGACGCGAGCGCAAAGTTGCGACCGTCTTTGGCTGCCGAGTCCGGCATGCGAAGATTGAGCGCGCGACACATGGCGCCGGACCTGAGCATCGCCCCCGGGCGCGTACCATCGGATACGGGTTTCGAAGAGAGCGGTGAAGTGAACCTCGAGACGGAAGTCACGGCGTTGGCGGAGACGCAGCTGCAGTACGAGGCGGTCGCGTTCATGGCGCGGAAGTACTTCACCGGCCTCAAGTCGGTTATCCGGGAGGGTAGGTAATGAGTCTTTTGGGAGCGTTCCGAGTCAGCGCGAGCGGCATGCACGCCGAGCGCTACCGGATGGATGTGATTTCGGTGAACTTGGCGAACGCAAACACGATGCGCATGGGCAATACGCCGCCCTATCGCCGCAAGGAAGTGGTATTGGAACCCAGCGAAGACGGCACGGTTCGCGTTCTGGGTACGGCGGAGGACAACGCACCGTTCCGCAAGGTCTACGAGCCGGGGAACCCGTACGCCGTAGACGGCATGGTCGAGTACAGCAACGTGGACCCCATCGAAGAGATGGTTTCGATGATGAGCGCAGCTCGCGCGTATGAGGCCAATCTCGCGGCGTTCGAAACGACGCGCTCGCTGATGCGAAAGACGTTGGATATCGGCGCCGTGTAACAGAGTAAGAGATGAGAATCGAATCCGTACGCCCGCTTCAGCCGACTCCCCAAACGGAGACCGTTCAGTCTCCGAAGGAGAAGGGGGATGATTTTGGTCGGTTGCTGACGGACGCCCTGAAGGAAGTGAACCAGGCCCAGTTGGAGTCGGGCCGCGTTCAACAGGACTTCATGGCGGGTCGCAATGTCGAACTCCATGAACTGGTGTTCGCGATGGAGCGCGCGTCGGTCTCTCTCGAACTGACGATGCAAGTGCGCAACAAGCTCTTGGAAGCGTACAAGCAGATCGAACAGATGCAGATCTAATCGCGCGTTTCGACATTGCGTTCCGCGGGGCGTCTCGAAAACGAGATGGGCGGAACCTTACTCAAGTTGCGAACGTGGTGGCAGACCGCGGACCAGACGACCAAGACGGTCACGCTGGTCGGCGGCGGCCTGTTGGTTACGCTGCTGTTCGGGATCTTCTACCTCTCCAGTCGGCCGAGCATGGATCTGCTCTTTCCCCGCCTGGAGCCTTCTGAGCAGGGTCGAGTAATTCAGAAACTTCAGGAACGCAAGATTCCCTACGAACAGCGAACCGACGGTTCGATCTACGTTGCCAGCAATCGCCTCGCCGAGACGCGCGCGATGCTCGCGATGGAAGGGATTCCTTCTTCGGCATCCGCCGGAATGATGTGGCTCAACGACCTCAGCTTCACGGACCCTCAATCCCTGCAGGACGAAAAACTGAGGCTGGCACTCGAAACCTCGATGCGCGAAACCATCGAGTACATGGAGCCGGTCATCTCCGCGCAGGTGCACATCGCGCCCGGCGAGAACTCGCCGTTCGTTGGAGAACGCTCTGAGCCGAGCGCGAGCGTCTTGGTGCAGTTGCGTCCGGGGGCCGACCGGACTGCGGTGGCGGAGGCGATCGTAGCCACGCTCACGGGAGGGGTGAGGAACCTCTCTGCATCCAATATCCAGGTGACGGACTCGAAGGGCGAGGTTCTGTGGGATGGCAAGGGCGAGCAGGGGGTTACCGCCATCGCCTCACGAAAGCGGCAGGCGGAGATCGCTCAAGCAGAGCGGTACAAGCGAGACCTCGAAGAGATGATCGCTCGGGTCGCTGGGCCCGGCAAGGCGGTCGTGAACGTGGAGGTCGAAATGAACTTCGACCGCCAAGACGTGGTCAAGACCGCGGAGAAGGGTTTGCCTCAACCGATATCGGAGACGGCGGTTCGGGAGGTGATGGGAGCGAACGCGGTCTCCGTGGCTGCTGGCGCAGCGGGCGGATCTCAGGGAGGGCAGCAGCCCCCCGCTCAGGGCGCCCCCGGCTCCCGGGAGTACGGCAGTAGCCAGGAAGTGAAGAACTACGGTTTGGAACGCACGCAGACCGAGACGAGCGTCGCGCCGGGTCGGGTGGTTGCCGCTCGCGTGAGTATCACGTTGGATGAAGAGGCTGCGAGCGTGCGGCAGGCGGTTGAAGAGCACGCTAAAACGCTCATCGGAGCCGATGGGCAGGATCAGAACTTCAAGGTAACTGTATCGACGGCTCCGTTCGACAAGACGGCGGCGGAGGAGGCGCAAAAGGCGCTCGCCGCGGCGAAGTCTGAGGCGATGAAGCAGCAGATCATCTCTCTCATCCCTGTGATCGCCTTGGTCATCGTCGGCTTCCTCGTCGTGAAGGCGATCGGCAAGGCGGCCAAGACCAATGCGAACGTACTCTTGACGGCGGCAGCGGTCCAGGCTGGAGCCGGCGGCGGGGCTGCTCTCCCGGCGGGCGCCGCCGCGGTCTCGGCGGCTCCGTCCGCTGGAGGGGAAGCTGCCCCTTCCGCGCCGGCGCAGGTCGAGGACAAGGAACCGGAGCTGAGCGAAGCAGCCAAGCGGCGCGTGGAAGACTTGCGACGGTCCATGGCGCAAGACGTCGAGGCGATTCCCGAGAAATTCGACCGAAATCTGGCACAGATCCTCTTGCTCGCAGACGAGCGTCCCGAGTCCGTCGCCTTGCTCGTAAAGAGCTGGCTCTTGGAGGAGGTGAACTAAGATGAGAACCCAAGCAGCGATCTTGAACAACCGCCGGAAAGCCGCGATCATGCTCATGGTGCTGGGGCCCGAGCTAAGCGGCAAGGTCCTCCGGTACCTGGACGACGACCATGTGGAACAGTTGACTCTGGAGGTCGCGCGCCTCGATCGAGTTACGCCGGAGATGCGGAATCGCGTCATCGAAGAGTTCCACGAGATGGCGATCACGCAGGACTACATCGCGGAAGGCGGTGTGGAACACGCCAAGAAGCTTCTGCAGACCGCCTTCGACGAAGAGCGCGCCAGCCAACTGATTCACCGCGTGAGCCAGACGTTGGAACGAACGCCCTTCGAGTTCCTCCGGCGCTCCGATCCCTCGCAGCTCATCACGATCTTGCAGGACGAGCATCCGCAGACGATCGCGCTTGTGCTGAGTTACCTTCCTGTGCAGCTTGCCGCCCAGTTGCTGAGCAAACTTCCTGCCGACACGCGCATCGAGGTGGCGGAACGGATCGCGCTCATGGATCGCACGCCGCCGGATGTCATCCGAAAGGTCGAAGAGATTCTCGAACGCAAGGTCAGCGGCTTCGCGCAGGCGGATATGGCGAGCGTGGGCGGTGTGAAAGCGCTCGTTGACGTTTTGAACCACGTGGACCGCCAGACGGAACGGAAGATCATCGAGTCGCTCCAAGAGACGAATCCCGAGTTGGCCACGGAAGTGATGAACATGCTCTTCGTCTTCGAAGACATCGTGACGCTCGACGACAAGGCGGTCCAGCAGGTGCTCCGCGAGGTCGAGATGAAGGATCTCGCGACGGCGCTCAAGGGCACGAGCGAAGAGGTTCAGCGGAAGATCTTCAGCAACCTCTCGGAACGCGCAGCTACGATGCTTCAGGAGGACATGGAGTTCATGGGGCCCGTCAAGATGTCCATCGTCGAAGAGGCGCAGCAGAAGATCGTGGCGGTGATTCGCCGACTCGAGGAACAGGGCGACATCAGCCTCGGGCGCGGGGAGGACGAAGTTGTCGTATAAGCGGGTCATTCGAGCCGAAGACGCGACTCCGCTGGCTCGCCTCGAGGATTACCTGCAGACCCAGCCAAGCCATCAGCCAGCCAGGAGCGCAACGCCCGGCCAGACCGATCCGTCACAGGAAGCGTCTTACGCCGAGGGCTACGAAGCAGGCTTTCGGCAAGGCCTCCAGACGGTGCTTGCGAACGAGCAGTCGAGAATCGCTGCGTTCGAGGCGGACCTACGCGCCCTGACTCAGCGGGTCGAGAGCGCCGTGGAACTCTGGTTCCAGAAGGCGGAGCAGAGCTTGATTCGGCTCGCCAAAGAGGCTGCTCGCCGAATCGTCTGCGAAGAGATCCAGCTTCGGCCCGAGGTAATCGAAACGATCGTGCGAGACGCCCTCCGCCACGCCGGCGAGACCACCAAAGTTCGCGTCCGCGTGAATCCGTTCGATCTGCCCACGCTCGAACAGAAGAGGGAGGAGCTGCTCGCCGCCTGCGCGAACATTCAGGGCATCGAGATCGTCGGCGACGAAAGCCTGTCCCGAGGCTCGACGATCGTGGAGACGGAAGGGGGATTGATTGACGCGACCGTCGAGTCCAAGGTGGACGCGCTGTTAGGGGAAGCCGCATGATCCGAGTTCCGACCGCCGAGCTGACCGATTGGGTGGATCGTCTGGAGACGGTCGAGCCGGTTCGTCGCTACGGTCGGGTGAAAGAGGTGGTCGGTTTGGTGATGCGTTCCTCCGGACCTCTCGCAAGTCTCGGCGAGGTCTGCGAGGTGCTTCCCGAAGGGCCTTCCTCTCGGGCGCCTGGCCTGTTTGCAGAAGTCGTCGGGTTCAGCGGTTCCGATGTGCTGCTGATGCCGCTGGAGGAGACTGCCGGTCTGCGGGCCGGGTGCTACGTACGAAGCACGGGGCGATGTCATGAAGTGCCGACCGGCGAGCCGTTGCTCGGCAGAGTTCTCGACGGCCTGGGGCACCCTCTCGACGGGCGCCCTCTCCCGCTCGGCCTGCAGATGGTCCCCGTTCATCGAGATCCGCCTCACGCTCTCGAGCGGAAGCGTATCAGCCTCCCCCTTTCCCTTGGAGTGCGATGCATTGACGGCCTGATGACCTGCGGGATCGGGCAGCGGGTCGGAATCTTCGCCGGTAGCGGAGTGGGGAAGAGCACGTTGCTGGGCATGGTGGCGAGGAACTCGAGCGCCGACGTCAATGTGATTGGGTTGGTGGGCGAGCGTGGTCGCGAAGTCAGAGAGTTCATCGAGAACGACCTTGGGCCGGAGGGCTTGTCCCGCTCTGTGGTCGTGGTTGCGACGAGCGACCAGCCGGCGCTACTCAGGATCAAGGCGGCGTTCACGGCAACGGCGATCGCGGAGGGATTCCGGGATCAGGGCAAGTCGGTGCTGTTGATGATGGACAGCGTCACCCGTTTTGCGATGGCGCAGCGAGAGGTCGGTCTTGCGGTCGGGGAGCCGCCGAGCACGCGAGGCTACACGCCGAGCGTGTTCGGTCTGTTGCCGAAGCTGATGGAGCGCGCAGGGAACGCGGGTCGAGGAAGCATCACGGCTCTCTACACGGTTTTGGTCGAGGGAGATGATACGAACGAGCCGATCGCGGATACGGCTCGCTCGATCCTGGATGGTCACATCGTGTTGGATCGGTCGCTGGCGTCGAAGGGGCATTATCCCGCGATTGATCCTCTTCACAGCTTGAGCCGCGTGATGAACATGGTGGTGTCGGAAGAGCATGTGCGAGCGGCGGCTCGGGTGAAGGAGTTGGTGGCGGCCTACCGGGATGTCGAGGACATGGTTACGATCGGGGCCTATCAGAAAGGCTCCAAGCCGTTGGCGGACGAAGCGATCGAGAAGTGGGATCGGATTCAGGCGTTCCTGCGACAGGACAGGAACGAGGCCGTGGATTTCCAGACAACGGTAGACCAGCTGATGGAGTTGGCCCATGCGTAAGTTCCGTTTTCGCTTGCAGCGCGTACTGGAATACCGCGCCCTCCAGGAGGAATGGGCGAAGGAGGCTTGGTTGGAGGCTCGGGCGCTGCGAATCGCAGGACAACAGGAGCTGGAAGCGACCATCGAGGAGAAGAAACGCGCGGAGTTGATCCTGCCATCGAGCGTGGAAGAGATGCAGGCGCTCGACCTGTACTTGGAGCGGCTCGATGACGAAATCGAAGCGCAAGAGGCGATCGTCGAGACACTCCGCCAAGAGGAGGAGAAGTGTCACGGCGAATGGATCGAGGCGAGAAAGAACCACGAAGCGCTCAAGCGCTTGCGAGAGAAGGCTTACGTGGCGTGGCAGGAGGAGGCCGCACGCGCCGAGCAAAAGGCGCTCGACGATTGGTCGAACGCAAGAAGGAGGAAGACGGCGTGAGGATTCGTCCTCTCGGTCCGGAGGGCGTCATTGCCCGCATGCGTGAAATCGAGGCTCGAATGGAGCGAATCTTTTCGCTCGACCTCTCGAAGGCGGAGCGCCGCGTCGCAGGTCCGCCCGCTACTCCGGGCGCGGCATTAGGCGCGGGCGCGGGAATCGGCATCGCCTACGGCGCATCGCCCCTGGATCCGTTTGGCAGCGACGGAACCCTCCCGATGCTCGCGGATCAGATCGCAGAGGAGAACGGGCTGGATGCAGGTCTCTTCCGGGCGCTGATTCGCGCTGAGAGCGGATGGAACCCGAACGCGGTTTCTCCGAAAGGGGCGATGGGCCTCACTCAGCTGATGCCTGACACGGCTCGCGCGCTGGGCGTGAACAACCCGTTCGATCCGGTTGAGAACCTGCGCGGCGGCGCCCGCTACCTGCGGCAGATGCTGGACCAGTTCGGCTCCGTGGAACTCGCTCTCGCTGCGTACAACGCAGGCCCAGGGGCTGTCCGCCGCTACGGTGGCATCCCACCGTTTCCGGAGACGAAGAACTACGTTGCCAAGATTCTTGGAGAGATGAGTAGATGAAGCTTCTCATACCTCTTCTCATAGCGATCATCGTCATTGGCGGGACGTTTATCGGCCTCGGCTATGCCGGTGTCGTGAACATCCCCGGCGTTACGCCGGAAAAGAAGGCGAAGCAGGCAAACGCCGCAGACGCCGCTCAGCAAGGCGCGGATGCGGCGAACCAGCAAAGCGAGGCGACACTCCAAACCGCGGCGAATCCGACCGCTCCGGCCGAGCAAGAGCCGCCGGCCGTCGAACCGCCTCCAGCGCCTTCTCCCGAGCCAGAGGTGATCCAACAGCCGGACGGGACGGAGCGCGTAGCCAAACTTTGGGCGTCCATGGATGCGCAGAAGGTGGCGGCGTTGGTGCAGGCGTGGAAGGACGGCGATGTCGTGATGATCCTCGCGAAGATGGACGATGAGAAGCTGGCGGAGGTGCTTGCCGCGCTTCCGCCGGAAAAGGCGCTTGAGATCAGCCGCGGGATCAAAGCGATGGATCGAGGTGGCAAGTGAATCGAATTCTGAAACAGAAAGACACGATCTTGGCGATCGGCATCCTGACGATCGTGGTGATGCTGATTCTTCCGCTGCCCACATGGGCGCTCGACGCATTGCTGATCGTCAGTCTCGGCGTCAGCGTCGGGATCGCGCTCATGGCGACGAGCGTGTCGCATCCGCTGGAGTTCGATACGTTCCCATCCATCCTCTTGATTACGACCTTGCTGCGATTGGCTTTGAGCGTCGCTGCGACGAAGCTGATCCTGGGCGCAGCGGACGCTGGACACGTCATTGAGACCTTCGGTCAGTTCGTCATGGGCGGCGACTTCGTCGTCGGTCTGGTTGTCTTCGCCATTCTGATCATCGTGCAGTTCGTCGTGATTACGAACGGCGCGGGCAGGGTTGCGGAAGTCGTGGCCCGCTTTACGCTGGACGCGATGCCCGGCAAGCAGATGGCGATTGACGCCGACCTGAACGCGGGACTCATCACAGAGGAAGAGGCGAAAGAGCGCCGGGCATTGATCAAGCGGGAAGCCGATTTCTACGGCGCGATGGACGGCGCCAGCAAGTTCATCAAAGGCGATGCCATTGCCAGCATCCTCATCATCTTGGTGAACATCATCGGAGGCGTGATCGTCGGTTTGCTTCGCGGTCAGGGCGCCATTCTCGACATCCTGCAGACGTACGCAGTTCTGAGCGTAGGGGAAGGCCTTGTGTCCCAGATCCCCGCCCTTCTGATCAGCACGAGCGCGGGGCTGTTGGTTACGCGCTCGAGCCAAGAAGGTGGTATGGGGACGGCGGTGTTCACACAGGTGGGCCGCCAGCCGAAGGCGATTCAGGGCGTTGGAATGGCGCTCATTGCGTTAGGTTTCGTGCCCGGCTTTCCGAAACTGCTGTTCTTCGGGTTGGGCGCGCTGGCGATCCTGGCTGCTCGGTCCTTGAGCGAGAGCGGAGAGGCGGCGAAGAAGAAGCCGGATGCGGAGCAGGCCTCGGAGAAGGCAGGCAAGGCGGAGGCGGCGCCGACCGGGCCTGAGGCGGTGCTCGGCCTGCTCAACGTGGATGCGATCGAACTCGAGATCGGGTACGGGTTGACGAAACTGGCAGATCCACGCCAGGGCGGTGATCTTGCGGACCGGATTGCCGCGATTCGTCGTCAGCTGGCGACGGAGCTTGGGTTCGTCCTGCCCCGGGTTCGGATCCGGGATGATGCCAATCTTGGCGCCAACGACTACGTGATTCGAATCCGCGGCGAAGAGGTGGCGCGAGCCACAGCGTTCCCGAACAACCTGTTGGCGATTGACGGGGGCGGGGCGTCGGCACCGATCGCCGGCACACAGACGAAGGATCCGGTCTTTGGTATCGACGCCGTCTGGATCGAACGCGAGCAACGCGATCAAGCGGAGCGGAACGGTTACACCGTAGTGGATCCCAGCACGATGATCAGCACCCACTTGAGCGAGCTGGTGAAACAACATGCCGCGGAGCTGCTGACGCGTCAGGATGTCCAATTGCTGTTGGACCACCTCAAGGAAGAATATCCAGCGATCGTGGAGGACCTGGTGCCCGCGAAGATGTCGGTTGGGGAAGTCCAGAAGGCTCTTCAACATCTGCTCCGGGAGGGGATTCCGGTTCGGGACCTCGTTACGATTCTCGAGACGCTCGCAGACTACAGCGAGACGGCGAGTTCTCCGGAGCAGTTGGGCGAACTGGTGCGAGCTGCGATACCTCGAACGATTACGCGGCGACACTTGAGCGACGACGGAGTCTTGCACTGCTTCACCTTGGAGCCGTCGCTCGAGGGGTCGCTATCGCAGTCGCTGACGCAAACGCCGTACGGGAACGCGCTCGCACTGGAGCCTGGCGTCTCGCGCGAGCTGGTGCAAGCCATCCAGCGAGAGGCGGACCGGATCTCGGCGGCTGGGCACACGCCGGTGCTGTTGTGTGGTACGACGATCCGCCTTCCGCTGAAGCGGCTCTTGGAGCGGAACGGGTGCCGTATCGCCGTGATGGCGTTCAACGAGGTTTCGGCGAATGCCGAGGTGCAGTTCGACGCCAGGGTGAGTCTGCCGGTCGCTACGGCGGCGTAGCTCAGCGATCGAAGAACTCGCGGAGGCGATGGCGCTCCGCAATCGCGCGGAGTTTCTGGATGGCGCGAATGGCGTCCTGGCGCCTCTGGTGCTTGCTGATGGTGCCGTCCTCTTCGATGTCGAGCCCGATACGCCTGCCGAGGGCGTGGCGTTCTCGCGGGGTGAGCTCTTTGAGCGCTCGTTGCAGAATCGTGCGTTCCTCTTGGCGGATCACGGTGGACTCGGGGTCGGGCGATTTGGGGTCGGGCAGGACTTGCAAGAGGTCCGTTTCCTCCGTACCGATCCCTTCGAGCGAGAGCGTGTCCTGGGCGACGTTGAGCACCTTGAGAATCTTCTTTTCCTTCATGCAAAGGTGCTTGGCGAGTTCTTGGAGGGAAGGCTCGCGTCCCAGCTCGGCTTGGAGAGCGGCTGCACCCCGTTCGATCTTGCGCAGCGTCTCGCGGATATGGGCGGGTAAGCGGATGACTTTGGACTTGGAGTCGATCGCCCGGCCGATCGCTTGACGAATCCAGTGCATCGCGTAGGTGGAGAAGCGGTAGCCGTAGCTTGGCTCGAACTTGTCCACCGCCTTCAGCAACCCGATCGCCCCTTCCTGGACCAGGTCCTCGAGGCTGAGGTTCGGCGTCTTGTAGTTCTTGGCAACGCTGACGACGAGGCGCATGTTGCACTCGACCAGTTCCTTTCTGGCTTCCTCGTCGCCCGCTTTCGCCTTCAGGAACAGCTCTTCTTCCTCCGCGCTGCTGAGGACAGGCTTGCGAGTGAGACGCGCCAGGTAAGAGGGCAGTTCGGCCGATTCTCTCGGCTCTTCGTTCGTGTTAACTCCGTGGGCAGGGTTGATCGATGCCATCTTCTCCTCGGCTCACAAACATGCGGCGTCCCTGCCAGCGGTTTGCTCTCCTGGGGAGCCCAACCCGCAAACCAGAGGCCACTTCACGCCACCCTGCTACGCCCCTCGGCAGTCAAGGACGAAGGGGTGTCGCCAAAGGACTGGCTCCCACACTACGATAAGACGCACATCCACCGCCTCTGGTTCCGTCAAAGTACACTAAGAGGTTGTGAAAGAGCAGGATTTCGTCGCAAGGCGGGCTCAAGACTGGGATAAGTTACAGGCTCTGCTTGCGAGGGGCGAGGTGCGGCTCGCGTCGCTGTCTGGGCAAGAGGTGCGCGAGCTCGTGCGCCTTCACCGGCGCGTCAGCGCGGACTTGGCGTATGTCCGGACGGTGGGGACGAACCCTCGCCTGATCCAGTTTCTGAACGACCTGGTAGCCCGAAGCGCAGGGGTCCTGTACGCTCACCGGCGGCGAGGGCTTGCGGAAGGGGTCTCCCATCTGGTGCGCGAGATGGCCCAAGCAGTGCGCCGGCAGGCGAGATGGGTGTGGTTTGCCGTTCTCCTGGAGGTCGTTTTTTCTGTCTTCGGATGGCAGGTAACGCTGCGCGATCCTTCCTTGACGGATGTGTTGGTGCCGCCAGGATTCCGAGAAAGCCTGGAGTTTTGGAAGGAAGGAACCTTTTCGGACCTTACCGCCACGGAGGGGTTCGCGAAGACGGGCTTCTACGTTCAGAACAACACGATGGCGACCCTGTTCGCGGCCGCCGGGGGCATGACGTTCGGGCTGGTTTCCCTGTACAGCATGTTTATCAACGGCGTTCTGATGGGGGTCTTCCTGCGTGAGGTGGTGGCAGCGGGTCAGTTGACGCATTTCCTGGCAGGCGTGTTACCGCACGGAGTCACGGAGTCCATCGGCATATACCTCGGCGCAGCGGGTGGCTTCGTCTTGGCCTGGGCGGTGATCCGCCCGGGAGAGAAGACGGTGGGGGCCTCCCTTCGAGCCGCCGGCAAGGACGCCGCGCTCCTGATCGGTCTGGGCATTGCGATGATATGGATCGCGGCGCCGATCGAGGGGTGGTTCAGCCATCAGCCCGCGATACCAGAAGCTGCCAAGTTCGCCTTTGCCGGGTTCACACTGGTGATCTGGCTGGCCTACTTCCTGATGGCGGGTCGAGAGCCCTCCTAAGCGCGGCTCCGTCAACGGCGCCGACGTGAGCGAGGGGATTTCTGCGCCAGGACGCCGAATGCCTCCGGTACGCGGCGAACGACGGGGAAGCCCGCCTCGTGCAGACGACGCATCACTCCGCGCGTGGTCCGGTCGCCCAGAGCGCTGTTGGGGTCTCCGGTGTAATGGAACAAGCGCCCCGAGTCGCGCAGGATTCTGGCAAATTCAAAGTACATTTCCGAACTATACAACTCTCCAGCCAGTTGGATGGAGGGAGGGTCGTGGAGAATGGCGTGGAAGGAGCGGTCAGGCGTTTCGGAAACGACTTCGCGAACGTCTCCGATGATTCGCTGAATCCGCGAGGATAGATGCCCCTCGAAGAGCTCCCGCGACCACGGATTCCGACGTGCGATTTCGAGGGCGGCGGGATCCACCTCCACCGTAACGACCTCGGCGCCGCGCCTCGCCGCCTCGATCGCGGTATATCCAAGACCCGTGGCGGTATCGAGCAGTCGGCACCTATCGAGTCGCCCCAACGCATCGAGTTTGGCAAGAGTATCGCGGTGCGGGTCCGAACCTTTGATCCGGTGCATCGGAAATCCGGAGACCATCATCGTGGGAGCGGACGAAGTGGGGTAGAGCGTGCGCATCAGGCGCGTTTGCTCCGAGAAAACTTGAATTCGGGCGAACTCGCCTTCGATCAGCTCGTAGCAGTGCTTCCGATCCTCGTAGATCTCTTCGATTGCGCTCCATGGAACGTGGGAGCCGTCCGGTAGCTCGAGGCCCTGCTCGTCCATCCGAACGGTGGCCTTACTACGATTGAGATCCAGCGAGACGCGCGCGGTCGTTTTGGAGGCGGAGCGAGCGGCCAAGAGGTCTTGCGCCTGATACCACGAGAGCACGACCACGGCTACTTCCGGTACTGCTCCTTTGCCATTTCGCGAACTTCCAGCGTGATGCCGACGTCGGTCTGCGCCTGGGCGATGAGGCTTCGAAACGATTCATACATGCGATCCGCGATCTGCTGCCGAATTTCAGGCGGTCGGCCGTCCAAGATCGCAACCGTGCAATGGGCGAACTCCGGGGGATGCCCTTGTCCAACCGCGTAGGCATCGTGCACCGAGAGATACGCTTTCACAGACTCCGGTCGAATCGTCTCGAGTTGGGAAAGCGTCTCCACGAGAGAGCGGAGGACGTCTTCGCCGTCTACCTTCGCAGCGATCTCTTTCGAGAGACGAACGTGAATGTGCGGCATGGTTACTCCGAGTAGAGGATCCTCTTCGTCAGCTGCAACACCTCGAGCGCATTGCCCGTGGCTTGCGCGCGCTGCAGTTCCTCTTTCCTTGCATATATCCTGAGCGCTTTCTTCATGCAGTTCGCAAAAAGCTCCAACGAGAGGCGCATGCTTTCGACCTGCTCCGTCCGGTACGTAAACTGGTCCTCGCCGAACCATCCATCGTACTCCGTGTCGATTGCGGCGTAGCAGAACTCCACGAGCCGCCAGATGTCGTCCGTTCCGGCGATGCGGTCTTCGTCGTTGGAGTTGTATTTCGCCGCGTTGATGTGGAAGTTGGCGATCGGCACCCCGATTTCGCGAAGCATGTACAGCGAGTCCGCGGGCGTGTTCCCGACCATCTGCTCGTGCCCGTAGTCAATCACGACGCCCATCGCCGGCTCTCCGAGAGTGCGGTTCACTTCTTGCGCCACCAGCGCCGCCTTGGCGACCGTGTTGACGATCATGTTCATCTCTCGCGGCTCCTTCTGTTTCGATTCGGTGCCGAACTTCAGCCCTCGCTGGCGGCAAGCGTCGGCGATTTGTGTGCACCCATCGATGTACCATCTCAGCCTTTTCCCGTAATCCACCTCGAAGTGGTAATCCCACCCGTCGCTGCCGGGCCACAGATTGCAGGAAGAGCAACCGATCTCTTTGGCAAGATCCACTCCCTCCAAGCAGAGTTGGAGCGCTTCCTGTCGCACCTTCGGATCTGGATGGGTGATCCCTCCATACTTCCACTTCGGGTCGGTCCACGTGTTCATGTTCATGCAGGTCGGTGTGAGGCCGTGCTCGTGGAGGCTCGAACGGATCTCCGCGACGAGGGAGGAAGAGATGGCGCCGTTCTCGTCGCGGAATACCGATTCGTGGAACTCGATTCCGCGGATGCCTGCGCGAGCCACCCGTTCGATCTGCGCGGGTACGGAGTTGTCGAAATCCGTGTTGCTGTTGTAGCCAACGGGACAGAACCGGTCGAAGAACTCTCCGGCGCACCAGTGCCCAGCGGCGAAGGGAATTTCGAAGTCTCGAAGGAACTCGTCTACGCGTTCGCCTTCGAGGTAGCCCGCATACTTCTCGTCAAGAAGCGCCAACCGTTCGGTCGTTGCCAGCATGCCCAGAGGATACCGGCTTAAAGGGGCAGCGGGCGGTTGACGCCGCCCGCCTTGTGCCCCGTTTGCCCGTGTGTCCTACCCCTTGATCTTGATGGAGTCAAGGATTCGTTTGGCGTCCGCGCCTCTCGCGGCCGCTGTCGCGTCGTACGTCACAACGACCTGCCAAAGCGTCTTGCCTTTGATCGCCAAGACCTGGTGGTGAATGAGCGATCCGCCTTGCATCGAGTACTCGACGTAAATGTACATCGCAGAGAGCGAGCCCAGTTTGAACGGCTTCCTCTCGAGCCTCTTCGCGCTGAATCCAGGGTTCAACTGGAGTCGTTGAATCGCCCCGTCGGCTGCGCCGTTCAGGTTCGGGTTTGCCGACGTGTAATCCATGCGCGAGACGATGACGGCCAAGTCGTTGGTGGCGGATAGGAAGTTCTCGAAACTCTGCACTTGGTTCCGCATGCCCTCGGGAACGTCGAGCTGCATCGGTTCGGGCTTCATCGGTAACTCGATCGAGATCCCGGTGGCGCCCACATTGTAAGTCTGCCATCCGACGAAGCTGCCGACCGCGGTTGCCATCGAAAGAAGAATAGTTCCGGCTGCTGCAAACGCTTTCATCGTGTTGTCTCCTCCGGAATTGTCGGACGGAAGGGGAGGATCTCCCCTGCACAGAGTACGGGATTCTGCGGAGTGCCGATACGGAAAGACTCTCTTCGGGCATGGGAAGCGCGGATTACGATCTGATTGTCATCGGTTCAGGGCCGGCGGGTCACCACGCGGCGATTCAAGCGGCCAAGTTGGGTCGTCGAGTCGCCATTATCGAGCGTCGGGAAACCGTCGGTGGCGTCTGTATCAATACTGGGGCCATTCCGTCGAAGTCGCTTCGCGAGGCGGTCTTGAGCCTGTCTGGCTATCGAGACCAGCTCTTTTCGGGCTGGGCGAAGGCGCGTCGTCGTCCTCCGATGTCCGAGCTACTGCGGCGATGCACCTGGGTCGTCCAGCGGGAAGTGGACGTCTTTCATGCCCAGTTCGCGCGCAACGGTGTAGATGTGATCCAGGGCGTGGCACGGTTCGTAGGCCCGAACGAGATCGAGGTCGCTCGTACTGGCGGTACGCTTCGGTTTACTGCGGAGAACTTTGTGATCGCGGTGGGAACGAAGCCAGCCGCGTCGGACCAGTTCCCTGTAGACGGCAGGCGAATCGTAGATGCCGACTCCATCCTGCAGTTGGCAGAGGTTCCGCCGACGATGGTCGTGGTCGGAGGCGGTGTGGTTGGCGTCGAGTATGCGTGCATGTTCGCAGCCCTCGGCACCAAGGTGACTCTGCTCGACGCGCGCCAACGAATCCTCGAATTCGTTGATCGGGAGATCGCAGAGGCTCTCATGTATCACATGCGTGACCTCGGCGTCACGCCGCGCCTTGGCGAAGAGGTGACGCACGTAGAGGCGGACGAGGAAGGGGTCACCGCGTTCACTCAGTCGAACAAGCGAATCCGCGCTCATGTCGTTCTCTACGCGGTCGGTCGGCAAGGCGCTACGGACGAGCTGAATCTCGAGGCGGTCGGCTTGAAGGCGGACTCGCGGGGCCGCCTGAAGGTGGACGAGCGAATGCAGACGGAGGTGCCGGGTATCTACGCGGCGGGGGACGTCATCGGGTTCCCCAGTTTGGCGGGAACGTCCATGGAGCAGGGACGGGTCGCCGCCTGCAATGCGTGCGGCATCGCCGATGAGAAGATCGCAGACCTCTTTCCTTACGGGATTTACACGATCCCAGAAATCTCCTTCATCGGCCGAACGGAGGAACAGCTCACGGAAGAGGGAGTGCCGTATGAGATAGGCATCGCGCACTACCGGGAGTTGGCTCGGGCGAACATCATCGGCGACATGACGGGTCGCTTGAAGATCCTTTTCCACCGCGAGACGGAGGAGCTGCTTGGCGTCCACGCGATCGGCGAGGGGGCATGCGAGCTCGTTCATATCGGCCAAGCGGTGATGCTGCTTGGGGGCACCATCCGGTATTTCGAAGAACAGGTCTTCAACTACCCGACTCTCGCGGAGGCATACAAGGTCGCCGCTCTAAACGGCTTGAGCCGGCTGGAACGTTTCACACGTCGGCTTGCGGCCTAACGCTGGGCGCGCGTTTTGCGTATAATATCGGTAGTGCGGCTTTTCTGGGCGCTCTTGTTGGCGGCCGGTCTGACGGCGAGTCAGGCCGCTGGAACGCTGCGTGCTTGCGCCTGCAAGACCGATTGCGCCAAGAAATGTTGCCCTAGCCCGCAAAAGGACGCCTGCAAGGTTTCGTTCGCCTCTGCTGACCAGGCGTTGAGCGACGCGACCTCGATCCCGAGCGTTTCGCTCTGGGTCCTTGCGGATACCTTCCAGCCTGTCCCTTTCACGGGAATTACCCTACATCGCTCGGTTCTGCTGGAGAAGTCTCCGCCGCGAATTCGAGCCCCTGAGCAACGAGCGCATTCTCTCCGCGCTCCTCCGTACCTCGCGTAACCGGGCAGCCCATCGGCTGGCGCCCGGCTTTCCTGTTTCGGCTTCCTTCGGCGGTTCGCTGCCGCCACCGACTCAAACGAAAGGCAATCATGCGAGGTACACATGGCACAGGAATTTACGAATAAACGTAGGCGCATCTCGGCGCTGGTCGCACTGGCGCTCGTCATCGCGGCTTTCTTGCTCGTCCGCTGGATCGTGACGACGAAGCGGCCTCCCGGAGCGATGACGGTGATCGAGGCTCAGGCGATGGACGTGACGACCATGAGAGCGCCCGAAGGCGTTCAGCCGGTCGCCGCCGAGCCGGCGGAAGAGAGGGACCTGGCGGGTGTCGAAGAGTTCCCGGGCACGGTCGTGGCGTGGAACGACGAAGAGGTCGTGGCGAGAATTCCCGGGCGCGTCGTGCAGATGCCGGTCTATCCGGGAGACAAGGTGAAGTCGGGACAGCTGCTGGCTCGGCTCGAGGCGGACGAGTTCGCGGCGCAGGCGGCTGAGGGTGCGGGCAAGGCGCGGGCTGCCGGCTTGAACGTAACCGTCGCTGAGGCGGAGGTCCAACGGCTGATGGCGGCGCGTTCCCGGGCTTCCGCCGAGGCAGAGGCTGCGGAGTTAGCCGTCCGTCGAGCCCAAGCGGAGCTTGAATCAGCGGGTGCTTCGGTTGCACAGGCGCAGAAGTCCCTCGATGCAACGAAGGCCCGCCTCGGTGAAGCAGAAGCCAACCTACGGTACTTGCGAGCGGCGGCACAGCGGGAGAGGCAGCTCTACGAAAAAGGGGCGTCCTCACTCGACGAGGTTCAGCTCGCGGAATCGAAGGCGGAGCAGGCCGCGCAGAACGTAGAGGCGATCAAGGCGGAAATCATCGCGAAGGAGCAGGATGTGGCTCGCGCCCGCGCCCAGCGGGAAGCGGCGTCGGCCAGCGCGGAAGAGACGCGCAGGAAGGCTCAGGCCGCCGCGGAGGCGGTGCGAGAAGCGGATCGCGCCGTGCAGAAGGCGAAGGCGACCGTCGAAGCGGCGAAAGCGGAGCGGTCCGCCAGTCAGAGCGGCGCAGCCACGACTCGGATCATCAGCGGCTACCGCGAGTTGCGCGCCCTCGACCAGGCGGTCGTGACCGAGCGCTTGGTCAGCCCTGGAACTTTGGTTCAGCCTGGGCAGACGCTCATGCGCCTCAAGGTGATTGACCGCGTTCGAGTTCAGTTTGACCTGCCCGAGCGCCTGCTCGAATCGGTTCGTGTCGGCACGCCCGTTCGAGTCGGGGCGAGGGATGCCAAAGTTACGTCGGTCTTCGGCGCCGTAGATCCGGAAACGCGGACGTTCCGGTGCGAGGCCGCGGTGGAGAACCCAGATCACAGTCTTCTCCCTGGCCAGTTCGTCACCGTTGCCGTTCAGACTGCACCGCAAGGTAAGCGACTCGCCGTTCGGCAGGAAGCCATCCAAGAGTCGCCGGACGGTGGCTACTATGTCTGGGTGGTCGAAGAGGTTCAAGTCTCGGGAAAGGTGGATTACACGTGCACGATGCACCCCGAGGTTCACGAACCCGAGCCCGGAGACTGCCCGATCTGCAAGATGCCTCTCGTGCCGTCCCAACAGCTCGGTACGCTCCGCGCGAAGCGCAAGACGGTAAGGGTTGGGCCAACCGACGGGCGGTACACGGCCGTAGAGGGCATCTCCCCTGGAGAACAGGTCATCTATCGCGGTTTCGAGGGCCTGAGCGACGGACTGGCCGTCGAGATCGTGCCGTGGGACGAAGCCGGTCCGAAGGAACTGCCCAAGCCCCCCGGTGGCGGCGATTCCATGGAGGGAATGGACCATGCGGGTCACTAACGGGGACGGCAACCAACGCGGCGGCTTCAATCTGGTCGAGTGGTCGGTCCGCCACCCGTATGTGGTCGTAGCGTTCTTCTTGGGCACGCTCGTGCTCGGCTACTTGGCCATCGAGCACTTCATGCCCAAGCGCTTCATGCCGTACGTGCAAAGCCCGATGCTCGGCATCGTGACGGAGATGCCAGGCCTGAGCGCCGAGGAGATGGAAACCTACTTCTCGTCGCCGATCGAGCAAAAGATGGTTCACATCAAGAATGTGCGATACATCCGCTCGACCAGTCAGGACG
>RFHN01000135.1 GCA_003695835.1 Armatimonadota bacterium | reverse complement strand
GATCCAATTGCATGCCGGGCTCGAGAAGCTCGACGGTTCGCCGTCGCGGGTCGAGAAGCATGCGGCTCCAACCGACGAGCGCCTGCGCTCGCCGCAACTCCTCCTGTGAGGGCAGTTCGCCGCTCTGCTTTGTCCTCCGCCAAAGTGCGACGAGCGGGCCAGCGGTCGGATCGAATGCTCCGCCCGTGCGCTTTGCGATCCCTCGAGCGCGTTCGAGCACCGTGTAAAGGTCTTGGCTGACCGGAACCGGCCCCGCTCCAGCTCGGGCGCAGAGGCGATTCAGCTCGCTGTCCCGTCGGTAGTCGCTGAGGATGTCATCGAGCTCCGCAAAGCGTCGAAACGCAGACTCGGCAGCCGCCTTGGCGACGGCTTCGTCGGTCGCATACAGAACCACACGAACCTGGACGCCCATGTGGATTTGGCTATACTCAAACCGCTGCTGCGCTGCAGCGACGTCGGCAAGGGATGTGACAAGCATGACCATAGCTGCAATGTGCATGATTCTTGTTTGCAATGGCGCCTCTATGATGACCGATCGCGAACCGTTTGTGGAGGAGTTTCCTGGGCATCTCGCTCAGCTGAGGATGATTCCAATCCCAAAGGGAGAGGTGGTCCTCAACGGGCAGACCCACTCCATCGGAGAGCTCTATTTCTCCGAAACGGAAGTGCCGTGGGAAGTGTTCGACATTTGGGCCTTTCGGCTCGATCAGTCTGACGAGGAAAAAGCGCAGGGCGTGGATGCAGAATCGAGGCCGAGCATGCCTTATGGAGCCGTGGATCGCGGCTTCGGTCACAACGGATACCCGGCGATCGGCATGACCTACTACGCGGCGCAGCGGTTTTGCGAGTGGCTCTCAAAAAAGACAGGAAAGAGGTATCGTCTCCCTACGATCGCCGAGTGGACCTATGCGGCTCGCGCAGGCGCTACCACTCTGCCCAACATCGAGGAGGTCGCGTGGGTGTGGGAGAACGCCTTTGACAAGACTCACCCGGTCGGCCGCAAGTCAGCGAATCCGTGGGGACTGAAGGACATGTTGGGGAACGTCGCAGAGTGGTGCTCGCGGGAGGGCGGAGGCGTCGTGTGCGGTGGCTCGTATCGCGACAAAGCGGCTACGGTATCGTGGGATCTCGTCCAAGAGCAAACCGCAGCTTGGAACGAGACTGACCCGCAACGGCCGAAGAGCCAGTGGTGGTTATCGGACGCGCCCTTCGTCGGAATCCGCCTCGTCTGCGAGGGATAATCTGGTCATAATGGAGCCATGTCTGAGGGGAAGATGACGCGACGCGATTTCCTCGCAACGACGGCTGCCGTCGGCGCAACGTTTGTTGCCCCCGGGTTTCTCCGCGCCTCCCAAGGTAGGTCCACGATTCGGGTCGGCCTGATTGGATGCGGCGGGAGAGGCACGGGCGCGGTTATGGACGCCGTGGGTACGGGCGAGGACGTAGTGCTCTACGCCATGGCGGACGTCTTCGAAGACCGCTTGGCGGGTTCGGCGAACTATCTCAAAGAGCAACTGAAGGAACGGTATCAAGTGGAGGGGCGCCGGTTCGTGGGCTTCGACGCCTACAAAGCAGTGATGGAACAGGACCTGGACGTCGTCATCTTGACGACGCCACCTGGGTTTCGCCCGGCGCACCTTTCCGCGGCGATCGAAGCCGGGAAGCACGTCTTCATGGAGAAGCCGGTTGCCGTGGATGGCCCGGGAATTCGGCAAGTCCTGGAGGCGGCGGACGCCGCGCGACAGCGAGGTCTCAACATCGTCGCGGGAACGCAACGGCGACACGACGTGGCGTATCGCGAAGCGATGGAGCGCATTCACGCCGGAGCGATGGGCGACGTCGTGGCAGCGTACTGCTACTGGAATCAAGGCGGACTTTGGATGAACCCTCGAAAACCGGAGTGGAGTGATATGGAGTGGCAGCTGCGAAACTGGCTCTATTTCACATGGCTGTCGGGCGATCACATCGTCGAGCAACACGTACACAACTTGGATGTCGTGAACTGGGGGATGGGCAGCCACCCGGTCAAGGCGATGGGCGTGGGCGGAAGGCAGGTGCGCACGGACCCGGCCTACGGCCACATCTATGACCATTTTGCGATCGAGTTCGAGTATGAGAACGGCGTGCGAATGCTGAGCATGTGTCGTCAACAAGAGGGAACCGCTTCCCGCGTGGCGGAGCACCTCGTCGGGACGAAGGGGACCTCCAATGCAAACACCTGGATCCAAGGCGAACAGCCCTGGCGCTTTGACGGCGAGCGCCCGAACCCCTACGTGGAAGAGCACCGACACCTGATCCAGGCTCTCCGCGGCGGGTCCTACATCAACGAGGGACGGCAGGTCGCCGAGAGCACGCTGACGGCGATCTTGGGGCGCATGGCGGCCTACACCGGTCAGGAAGTTACGTGGGAACAAGCCCTGAATTCGAAGGAAAACCTGATGCCTGAGAAACTGGTATTCGGTCCGCTGCCGGTCCCGCCGGTGGCGATGCCGGGCAAGACCAAGATTGAGGTGTAACGTGGAGCTGGATCGCAGAACGTTGTTGAAAGCGGGAGCCGCGGCAGGCGCCGGTATGCTGGGGATGAAAATGGAGAGCAATGCAAGCCATTCACACCAAAGCGCGTTCAAGTTGAAGTACGCGCCCCACTTTGGAATGTTCCAAAACTCCGCCGGTGGCGATCTCGTGGATCAACTGAAATTCGCGGCCGATCAGGGATTCCGAGCGTGGGAGGACAATGGCATGATGGGACGCTCCGTCTCCGACCAGGAGCGAATCGCCAAGGCGATGGACGAGCTCGGCATGGAGATGGGCGT
>RFHN01000134.1 GCA_003695835.1 Armatimonadota bacterium | reverse complement strand
GTACCCTTCTGCCGTGAGCGAGCTTTCCCACACCGATGACCAGGGAAACGCCAGGATGGTGGACGTCTCAGACAAGCAGCCCACGGAGAGGCGTGCCGTTGCCGAGGGCTTCCTGCGCTACACGAATGAGCACTGGCGTGCGCTCCGAAACCTTCCCAAAGGCGACGCCCTGACGGTCGCTCAAATCGCCGGGATCCTCGGAGCAAAACGCACTTCCGATCTGATCCCGATGTGCCATCCCATCCCGCTCAGCCACGTAGACGTGGACCTGAATCCGACGACAGAAGGAATCGAGATCCGCGCGACGACCAAGACGACGGATCGCACCGGCGTCGAGATGGAGGCACTCACGGCCGTCGCGATCGCCGCGCTCACGCTGTTCGATATGTTGAAGTCCATCAGCTCCGACATGACGATCGAGAGAGTTCGACTGATGGAGAAAACGGGAGGCAAGCAGAACTGGAAACGCTCCGAGGAATCCGATTCGCAGTCTTGACCGTGAGCGACAGCCGGGGGCCCGAAAGAGACCTCAGCGGCAACGCGATCGAAGAGATCCTGCGGGAGCACGGTGCGGAGTCGGTCCTTCGAGGTTGGTGCCGCGATGGTGTGGAAGAGGTCGCCTCCGCAATCCAATCGCTGGCGGATGACGTAGACGTTCTCTTGACTACGGGCGGAACGGGTTTGGCGCCACGCGACCACACACCGGAGGCGACGCTTCGGGTCGTGGACCGCCTGGCGCCAGGGCTTGCCGAGTTCTTGCGGATGAACGGGGCGAACGAGACGCCGTTCAGTTGGCTCTCGCGGGGAGTCGCCGGGATTCGAGGAAGAACGCTCATCCTCAACCTGCCCGGGTCCGTGAACGGCGCAGCTTCCGGCACGCGCGCTCTCGTTCCGCTGATATCGCACATTGTCGAACAATTGCGCGGAGGGGGACAGCACGATGCGAATGATTGACACCCACTGCCACCTCAACTTTCCCGAGCATTTTCCGGATCCCGAGGGTGCACTTCACCGCGCCTCGGAGAACGGTGTCGTTGCTTGCATCGTCGTCGGCTGCGATGCGGAGTCTTCGCGCCGTGCGATCGAGTTGGCGAATCGGCATGAGGGCGTCTTCGCGGTCGTCGGTTACCACCCAAATTACGCCGCGTCCTACGAACGATCGCGCCTAAAAGAGATCCGCGAGTTCGCGCGGCATCCGAAGGCAGTCGCCATTGGGGAGGTGGGCCTCGACTACCACTGGGACTACGCGACGCCTGAGCAACAGCGGCAGTGCACGTTCGACCATCTGGCGTTAGCCGCGGAGCTCGGTTTGCCGGTCGTGTTTCATTGTCGGGAAGCCTGGGACGACTTACTCTCTTGGCTCGAGACGGACGCGCCCAAACCCCCTACGATGATCTTTCACTGCTTCAGCGGCGACGCGGATCAAGCCCAGCGCGCGCTCGCGCTCGGGGGATACCTCGGTGTGGACGGGCCTGTTACCTACAAGAAAGCGGACGGCTTGCGCGCGATTCTCGCCGGCGTGCCCCGGGATCGGCTCTTGGTTGAGACGGACTCTCCGTACCTGACGCCCCACCCCTACCGAGGAAAGCCCAACGAGCCCGCGCTGCTTCCGCTGATCGTCCGGGCGCTGGGGGATGCGATCGGCATGGGCGCCGCAGAGACGGCAGATCAGACTCTCAGAAACGCTCTCGCCGCGTTCCCGAAACTTCAGGGTTGCATGAGCCTGCGGGGTGAGGGGTAACATTAAGCGCGTCGGTGGGGCGTTAGCTCAGTTGGTAGAGCAGCTGACTCTTAATCAGCGGGTCATAGGTTCGAGTCCTATACGCCCTACCATTTTTTGTGAGGCCAGTCCGCACAGGCACCGTGTGCCCGCTGGGGTGCCTTTGGCCCAGTTCGGTTGTCGAGCCGCAGTTACTGTTTCGAAGCCTTTCGCTTCCTCAGCCCCCTCGGCACAGCAGCTGGATGGCTGATCGCGAGAGGCAGGAGTATAGGCTCAATCCCCATTTGGACAGACTGAGTGTGAAGCCACTGTCGAGCAAATGGAACGGTGTGGACAAGAAGCGTGACCTTGCTGAACTGATCAAAAATCTCGTTGGTCATCTTTGTCTTCGTCTCATATGCCACTTGAAAGGTAACCGACAGGAAAGCGAGCTCTTTGCTATCGGCTTGCTTCTTGCGCTTCACCTTCACGCCAAACGTCACATCCACGACAGCCTTCCTCGCCGTTGCCTTCACGAGCTCTGGCGCAAACCCGAACTCCAGGATCAACTGTTTCTTTTTTCTCTCACGGCTGATCGGTGCACGATCCAACACGTGCGCCTGGCACGATTGCAACCACAGATCGGTCATCCGAACGCCCTGGAGGAACTGATTGAAAATGCTGGGATCTATCACCTAAGCAACCTCGGTATGGATAATCTCAAGCTCAGGCAGTCCCGGGCGGAGGCGTTTGGCCCGCTCGGCGAGGGACCGGTCTAAGGGCAACACCTCTTCCAAGGCTTCCAAAGGCTGCTCCAGAGCTGAAGAGTCGTCGATCGCGCCAAACTGCTTTCCGGCCAACATGGCAGTTGCGCCTGCTTGCAAGATGCTGTTCAAGAGGGCGTTGAGGCTAACGCCCTCTTGTGCCGCGAGCCGATCCAGCTGCGCATGGAGCATCTTTGGGATTCGCAGCGTCACTCGACCGCTATAGTCTCGCCACGCAGGACGAACTTCTGGATCCGGCAATTGATCACCGTGCTCTTTCAGTGACTCGACGAGCAACGGCACCGAGTCGAGGAGATCCGCCAAGGCTTCCGTGCGAGTCTCCCCATAGCCGACCAGCGTGCGTCCCAACTGGGG
>RFHN01000133.1 GCA_003695835.1 Armatimonadota bacterium | reverse complement strand
GGGAGGATGTCTCGGATGATGGCGTCTGGATCCTCGGTCCGAGGGTTGTCGCTTGTGACGTAGACAATGTCGGAGTGCGTTGCGGCTGCGTTGCCCATGAGCGGTCGTTTGGTCCGGTCGCGATCGCCACCACAACCGAAGACCGTAAGGATCCGTTTCGGGTGCAGCTCGCGGACGGCGGTCAACAGTTTCACGAGGGCATCGGGAGTATGCGCGTAGTCAACGAGGACTTGATAAGAGTCGTCCGTCGGCACGCTTTCGAATCGGCCAGGCGCGGGGCGGACGGACTGGAGCGCCTCCACCGCCTCCGCCATCGGCATCCCAAGCGCGACGGCCGCACCGAGCGCACCCATACAGTTTGCGATGTTGAAGGATGCGCCGAGTCCCACTTCGCACTCGTACTTCGCGCCTTCGACCTCGACTGTGAACTGGCAGCGGTTGACCGACGCATGCCCCTCGATCAGCTTGATGTCCGCGCCGGACGACTGTCCATACGTGATGACGCGGGCGCACTCTTCCGCGAGTTTGCGTCCAAATGGGTCGTCCAGATTGAGGACGGCGATCGGCGGCTCGTCCTGCGGGAGGTCAAGGAAGAGCCTTCGTTTCGCGAGGAAATACTCCTCCAGAGACGCGTGATAATCGAGGTGGTCCTGCGTAAGATTTGTAAAAACGGCAACCTGGAATCGCACTCCGTCCACGCGTCGTTGGGCAAGCGCGTGGGACGATGCCTCCATCGCCACTCGCTTCACACCCTGATCGCGAAATGTCTTCAACAGGCGCTGCACCTGAGGCGGAAAAGGCGTCGTCAACTCGGTGTGGAACACTTGACCGCCGGCGCGCGCACCCAGTGTGCCCAGATAACCGCCTTGGGAGCCAATGTGGTCGAAAATCTGATATAGAATCCATGCGCTCGTCGTCTTGCCATTGGTCCCGGTAATGCCGACGACTTCCAGGTCAGCCGACGGGTCGCCGTACACGACTTTCGCGACGCGCCAACAGGCGTCTACCGCGTCTCTGACCACCGCGGATGGCACGTCCCGATCCTGCAAGTCGTCGTAGACGTCTCGGCGCGTTACGATCACACAAGTGGCGCCCTTCGACAGAGCCTCGTCCACAAAGTTGTGGCTATCCACGCGAGCGCCGGGCATGCAGAGGAAGAGGTCGCCTGGCTCGGTAGTGCGCGAGTCAATACTGACGCCACTCACCTCTGCGTCGCCGGCGGCCGCCACCAGGTTCGAAGTCAGGACGGGAGCAAGATCGCGGAATCGCATGGACATTATCCTTGCCCGCGCACCATTCCGGATTTCAGAAGATACTCTGCGATGGCGCGGAACACGGGCCCTGCGACAGCGGCCCCGTAGTAACCGTTCTTCTTGGGGGAGTCGACCATCACGAGAACCGTGTATTCGGGCGAGTCAGCCGAAACATACCCGACGAACGAACTCACGTACAACGAGTTGCTCATCCTGCCCGTCTTCGGGTCCCGTTTCTGCGCCGTTCCCGACTTGCCTGCGATCTCGACGCCCTCGATGCGCAACGCTCGGCCCGTTCCGTGTTCGCCTTGAACGACCGCCTTCATCATCTGCAAGACCGTCCGGGCGGTCTCGGCGCGGAAGAGCGGAACGCCCGGTCGAACCTGCACCCGGCTATTCCCGACCTTCTCGATCAGTCGAGGATGCACTGCTACGCCGTCATTGGCAAAGGCGGTGAACAGGCTCGCCAGTTGGAGCGGCGTTACGGTAATGGATTGGCCAAAGCCCAGTGTCGCGATCTGAATCCGCTTGTCGTATTCGTTCCAGTTGAACTGGCCGGGCAAGGCGCCGGGTAGGCCGACATCCGGTTTCTCCAACAGGCCCGAGCGTTTGAGGAAATCATACCATCTTTCTTTGCCGATTGCCATTCCCCACGTCGCGGCGGCGACGTTGCAGCTGACCTCGATGCAGCGGGCGGGATCAACCGTCCCGTGGCCAGGAGAGCCGTGAAGGGCGCAGTGGATGACGTGACTCCCCACGGGAATGGACCCTTTGCAAGAGATGCTGGAGTTAGGCGTGAGCGCGCCGGATTCCAGGCCGAGCGCCACCGTAAACGACTTGAACGTGGACCCGGGTTCGAGAAGCACCGAGACGGCCGGGTTGATTTCCGGAGAAGCGGTCTCGCCCTTCTGCGCGCGCTGCAAGGCGGGCAGAGGGTCCGTCGGATCGAAGGTCGGCCAGGTGGCGAGGGCGCGTACGTTGCCCGTGTGGGACTCGAGGACGATGGCCACGCCTTGCCAAGCCCCGTGATACTCGCACACCTCGGCGAGGCGTTCCGATGCGAACGCTTGCAGATCTCGGTCGAGCGTCAGGACGACGTCCGCACCATGCTGGACCTCACGGGAAAGGCCCTCGTCCCTCAACCACGGAATCACGCTGCCGTTTCGGTCAATGAAACCGACCTGAACGCCGTCCTCACCGCGCAGCGCTTGCTCCAGCCCCTTCTCCAAACCCGAAGCGGGCACGCCATCCTTGAGGAATCCGATGACCGTCGCAGCGCTGGGGCCAGCGGGGTACGTTCGTTCGCCCGTAGGGACGAAGCCGATGCCGTCCACTCGAAACGTGCGGCAGAGTTCGAGCAGTCGCTTGCG
>RFHN01000132.1 GCA_003695835.1 Armatimonadota bacterium | reverse complement strand
GGCTGCGCCCGAGCTGGCAGCGATTCCGCGACGATCGAGGTGAATCAGCACGGTCTCGGCTTTCCGGCCAGGGATCCGGAAATGGGCGTGTCCGGGAAGTACGTTTTCCCATCGGTCGAGCGTGAACTGAACTCGGCGGTTCCGTGCAAGCGCTTCCACGAACGAATCGCGAACCGAGCGAACGCGTTCCCAACGACCCGGATCCTCGAGGGCGAGTTTCGTCGCGGCTGCAAAGCCGACGATACCCGCGACGTTCTCGGTTCCGGCGCGGAGCTCCCGTTCTTGCCCACCGCCAAGAAGAAGCGGTTTCGGAAAGGCTCCCGCTCTCGCGAAGAGCGCCCCCACACCTTTCGGGCCGTAGATTTTGTGTGCGGACAGAGATATGAGATCGGCCCATTCGAAAGCGTCCTGCAGGGGCAACACGGTAAACGATTGCACGGCGTCGCAGTGGTACAGCGCTCCCGCCTCGCGACAGATGCGCCCGATGCTCCGAACATCGTTGATCGTGCCGACCTCGTTGTTTGCGTGCATGACGGAAACGAGCAGGGTGCGGTCGTTGATCTTCTCCTCGACAGTTCTTGCAAGCACCTCACCTTCGCGCGTGCAGGGGAGAAACTCGACTTCGAAGCCCCACTCGCGAAGGCGATCTGCGCACTCGAGGACGCAGTGGTGTTCGAGGGATGCGAGCAGGAATCGGTTCCTTGCGCCTCCGCGATGTTTCAGGGCTGTGCCGAGCAGCGCAAGGTTCGCCGCTTCTGTACCGGAAGAAGTAAAGAAAATCTCCTGCGGGTGTGCGCCGAGGGCCGCGGCAATCACTTCGCGCGCTTCGTCGAGGGCCATCCGTGCGCGCCTGCCCCACGCGTGGACGCTGCTGGGATTTCCGTACTCCTCTTGGAGAAAGGGCAGCATCGCCTCCAGGACGCGAGGATCGAGAGGCGTTGTCGCTGCGTGGTCCGCGTAGACCGGCACGCTCCTATTGTGTTCCTATCACCGTTACGGCTTTTGCTCGGACGGGGCGCGGATGTCCACCGGCTTCGAGAAGGCTTCGGAAAGGGGGCCATCTCCGGAGGAACCGAGCACGGACGATTGCTCCCAGGAATAGGGAAGCAGGATCGTTACGCGCCGGTTTGTGTAGTGGTAGGGGTCCTGCTTGTTGCGGAGGCGGTGTGGCCCGAATCCGCGGACCGCCAGGATCCGATTTTCCGGAACGCCGAGGCGCAGCATCTCCAGCACCACGCTTCGAGCGCGGTCTTGGGAGAGGTAGATATTGTTGTAGCCTGTCTGTTTGTACGGGCGAGCATCGGTGTGGCCGTCTACGACGAACGGACGATCGTGCTTGGTCAAGACTTTGGCGACGACGGCGAACAGCTGTTTCGCTTCGGGCTTCAGTTGGGCGCTACCCGTGTCGAAGAACACAGAACCGAGGCTCTCGAGAAACTCCAACAGCAGCCCTTCCTCGGTTCCTTCGATCTTGACGTACTTGCTCAGGTCCTCCAGTTGAGGGTTCTGATCGGATGCGGTCTTGAGCGCTTGCTTGATCTCTTGAGCGATCGCGCTCATCTCGTTGATCTCGCGGTCTTTCGATTCTCCCTCGCGCTGCTTCTTTTCGTCGGAACCCGGCGCGCCGTGTTCCAGGAGATTCTCCAAACGATTTCCGCTCGATTTCTTTGCGAAGTCGAGGGGGTCTTGGAAGTACCCGGCGATGGCGCTGCGAGTTTCTTGATCGAGACCGATGATCCACATGACGAGGAAGAACGCCATCATCGCGGTCATGAAGTCAGCGAACGCGACTTTCCAGGAGCCGCCGTGGTGACCCTCGCCCCCTTTGCGGACCTTCTTGACGATGATCGGCTGGCTTGTCGTCTGTTCGCTCATCCGTTACGCAGCGTCCTTCTTGCGCACTTCCGTCTCCATTTCGGAGAAGGACGGTCGAATCTCTGGATCAATGTTTCGGCGTGCGAATTCGACGCAGGTGATGGGGCTTTCGCCGCGTGCGAAGCTGAAGAGCGCGTAGCGAATGCAATGCATGAACTGGACGCGCTGCTTCGCTCGTTCCATCATCGCCGTCGCGATCGGCCCGACGATTCCGTAAGCGAGGAGGACTCCCAACATCGTTCCCACCAGCGCGGCCGCAACGTGGTGGCCGATGCTCGCAGGGTCGCCGCCGATCGAACCCATCGTGATGATGACGCCCAAGACTGCGGCTACGATTCCGAATCCCGGCATGGCGTCACCTGTGTGCTGAATCACGTGGGCGGCATGGGTCGCCTCCTTCTCAAACATCTCGACGTCAATCTCCATCATCTCCATGAGGTCGTGCGGCGCGACGGCACCGGTGAGGACGACTTTCGTCGAGTCCGCGAAGAAGGCGAGCGCGTGATGGTCGGCGAGGAGTTCAGGACACTTCTTGAACAGTTCGCTCTCTTCCGGCTTCTCGATGTGCGACTCCAGCGCTAGCAGGCCGTCCCGTCGAGCCACGTTGAAGAGGTTGAACATCATCTTCAGGAGATTCATGTACGCCTGCTTGTTGTAGGGGCTCGGCTTGAGCAGCCCCATGATCTCTTTCAGTACATGGCCGAGGAAGGAAGGAGGATTGCCGACGAGAATGGAACCCGTGGCCGCCCCGCAGATGACGATGATCTCGGAAATCTGAATCAGAACGGCGACCTGACCGCCGGCCATGATAAAGCCGCCGAGGACCGCTCCTAATACGACAAGCAAGCCGACAATCAGCATACGGCCTGCTCCCCGTTGCCGCGCCACACCAGAGCCGGATTGAACATGCTCAGGCTACATTATCGGCAGCCACGACGCTTCCAATCAGGTGTCCAACCTGCGAGAAATCCTGGATCGGTGACAAAGGAAAGTCTCGCCGCTAGGGCGAGGCATCTTTTCCCGTTGGCCTGACGCCTCTAATCCGGTTTCCAGGACTTCCAGTAGGATTCGTCTTCGATCGCAAGGACGTCCTTCGTGAGCTTCAGCGGGCGATAGGTGTCCATCATCACCGCCAGCTCCTCGGTCTTCGTCGCGCCAAGAGACGCCTCAACGACGCCCGGCTGCGGGCCGTGAGGGATGCCGGTCGGGTGTAGCGTGATGCTGCCCTCCTCGATGCCCTTCCGAGAGCCGAACTTGTCGTTGCAGTAATAGAGCACCTCGTCGCTGTCAATGTTCGAGTGGACGTAGGGCACGGGGACGGCCTCAGGATGATAGTCGAGCATCCGGGGGCAGAAGCTACAGATGACAAAACCATCCGCGTGGAAGGTTTGATGGATCGGCGGCGGCATGTGCAGCTTGCCGGTGATGGGGCTGAAGTCGTTGATGTTGAACGCCCACGGATAGACGTATCCGTCCCAGCCGACGACATCGAACGGGTGATAGTCGTAGGTGTACTCTGTCAGCTCGTTACCCGCTTTGACCAGCACCTTGAACTCGCCCTTCTCGTCGTGGGTGACGAGTTCATCGGGCGGTCGGATGTCTCGCTCCATAAAGGGGGCGTGTTCGAGCAGCTGGCCGTACTCGTTCCGGTAGCGGCGTGGAATCTCGATGTGCCCTCGCGCTTGGATGACGATCATGCGGGTCGGGGGATCGTCCATCACGAGGCGGTAGGTAGTGCCGCGCGGGATCACCAGATAGTCGCCGGGCTTGTAGCGCAACAGGCCATACATGGACTCGAGAACGCCGCTGCCGTCATGCACAAAGATGAGTTCGTCACCGTCGGCGTTCTTCCAGAAATAGTCCATCTGATCCTGCGCCCAGCAGAAGTGCCAAACGACGTCCTCGTTTCCCATCTGCGCGATGCGTCCGTTGATGGGGTCTCCGCACGGCTTCAGTTGTCGCGTCTTGAAGTGGCGGTGGCGAAGCGGCTCATGCTCAACCCATTGGGGCTTGAGGCTGCCTTTGGGCTCCCAGCCGGCCACCCGAGTGGGCATGTTGATGTGGTAGGTGATGCTCTGGATTCCGCTGAATCCGTGGACGCCGAGGACCTGTTCGTAGTACAGCCCGCCATCGGGCTTGCGGAAGACGATGTGCCTCTTGGGAGGCAGCTGGCCGAGTCTGTGATATCGTGGCATGGCTCTTTCTCCTTGTCTCGATTTGAGTATATCCGACACGGCCGCGCCTTTAGGTTGTTGGGTTACACTGATACGGGCGGCGAGGCGTTGCCTCGCGGACACACGTCGCATGCGTGTTCGGATCGGATATCACGACCGAGGTGTAACGTTCCTCGACTGGTGTGGGCGTTTCGACGTCGTGAATTGGCGGATGAGGTAGACGGCGGCCGCTAAAGCTCAGGAGAAGCCCGCGGAGAATCTCCGCGGGCTTCTCGCTGTCGCAGCCGTGTCGTCAGCCGCTCTTGTAGCAGGAAAAGGGTGAGCTGGCTACGGAACCAGAACCGATGAAGTAGAAGTAGGGCGGGTCCGCAATGATGCGCTGGAGCGATTGCTTGCCATCCTTCCATAGCACCTTTCCATTGGACGGATCGAGGGCGTAGATGCCTTCGTTATTGATCCCGACGATGGCGTTTCGAGTCGCTACCGCGTCATCGAGACGAACCTCGGACTTCCACACCTTCTTTCCTGTCAGGAGGTCGTATGCGCCGTCATCGCAGATCACGAGTTTCTTCTTCGTCCTTGGATGGGTTGCCAGGCAATATGCGCCGAAATGCTCCTTCAGGCTCCATTTCAGCTTTCCCGTCTTTTGATCCACTGCATTGACCGTGCCGTTCGTGAAGGATCCGACCAAAGAGTGTCCGACCACGACTCCATTCGCCGCAAGGGGCAGGGAGTTTGCGCCGTCATAGTAGGACCACTTCACGCGCCCGGTGGCTCGATCCGCTGCGTAGAGGTAGTGCATTCCTACCAAGAAGCACAGCCCATTGTCGAGCACAGGTTTTTCCATGGCGCCGAAGACCTCGCCTTTTGCTGTGGCGAACGGCACCGCTCGAACGACCTTCCCGCTCTTCAAGTCGAGTTCCACGATTCCGCCGGAAGTAAAGACGAGACGGTCCCCATCAAGAGTCGCTTCTGCGGCTGGGCCGGCGGCTGGAATCGGGGTGGGCTTTTTCTCCTCCTCCTCTTCCTTCTGCCCCTCGGGGGGAGCTTGGTACGACCAGTTTCGCAGTTCCTCGCGTATCTCCGCAGCAGTCTTGGGCCGCTCCTTTTTGCCGGGCACGGGTAGTTCCCAGTACAGAGCCTCCTGACGCCAGTTGAAGCAACGGATACTGGCCTGCTCATAGTCCTCGTAGTAGCCGACGACGGTGTCGCCGCTGAAATAGATCACATCTTCGAGCGGAAGCCGGGCGCGCTCCTTGCCCTGGTTGTCTACGATGATGGTGTATGGCAGCGCCATGATGTCGCCTGTGTTCGGCAGCACAGGAATGGCAAGGAATTCCTGGAAGGCCAACACGTTGGCGTAGCGAGTCGTAGAGGGTCGGTACCATTCAAAATCGGCTGTCCAGAGCTCGCGCAGACGCGGCGAGATCTTGGTGTCATAGAAGCGGTTCTTGCCTCGTTCGGGACCTACTGTCGGCGTTCCTTCCGCTCGCTTGATCGGCTCTGCCGGTGTCGCAGGCGCGGAGTCGTTCGTGCTGGTCGCAGACGAGGACGAGACTGTGTCGGTGGAACCCTCTACCGGCGCATGGGAGGACGCGGCGGGGCGCTCGCTCTCGCCGCCTGCATCCGCGACCGGCGCTTTCCCGCTGTCGGCGGATCCAGACTTTCCGCATCCCAGCAGAGCGAAAACGAGAAGCAAAGAGACACAAAAGAGTGACCCAGATTTCATGTTGGCAGCACCTCCATAGGGACATAATACCGCAGGATAGCGGGAAGGTGGTGTAGCGAGAAGACCCTGCGAGCCCAGTTCCGGCAGGATTGGCCGCCACGAGTCGTACACCACCCTTCAACGGTGGCCCCCAACGGGCCCATTAGAACAAGAAGGTGCCGGAACACATCATTTACACGACCTCTTCGCCCACGCGCCTTGGGCGCCTCCGTGCGAACCCTGCGAGGCAGAGGAGACCGCGCGGCAGAAACCTGCCAACGGGTGAACCGCCGCTATGCCCCGACCTTCAGATCCTCCGCTGCCTTCTTCGCGGCCTTGTGTGCTTCGATGAGGTTGGGTGGGAGGTCGTCCAGGGTCAAGGCGCCGTCTCGGTTGGTGTCGTAGCGTTCGCCACCAGGAAGAAGATTCCCTTCTTCATCCGTGAACCGAATCACAATCGTGGACCAGTCTGTGAGCTCGGCCTTGCCGTCTCCATCGAGGTCGGTCTCCAATGTCGGGCCTCGCTCGCTGACGTCTTGCACTTCTTGCGAGCCCTCCGTGTAGTGGTGCTTCGCCAGCACTTCAAAGGCCAATCGGGCGGCATTCGCGTTTCCTCCGAGCGCGACCTGCAGAACGAGGAGCATCAAGTTGCCGTACGCTTCCTGTAGCACCCTTCGATTCAGTTCGCGCTCGGTGGCAATGAGGTGGTCCCGCGTCGTTCGGAGGAGACACTCCAGAGCGACGATACCGGCTTCGCTGCGGCCGCTGTTGAGCAGGCTCGTGGCCAAGCCGATCAAGTATCGCTGAACGAGATACTGGGCTTCCTTCGTGAACAGAGAGGCAATGGCTTCCCGGTTCGTGGCGAGGAACTGATCGAACTCTTCCGGCATTTCGGACGCCCACGTTTGAATCAGCGTGTCCAAGGCGTTCGGGTTCGTCGTTGTCGCGAGCAGGGTATCCAGGCTCAACACGTTTTTCGCGAGTTTTGGAGTCGTTTCATCGTCGAGCCATGGGAGAACGGAACCGAGGCCGTTCACGTATTGTCCTTGGCTGATTCTGGGAAACATTCGTTCGTTGATTGTTGGCAGTGTGGCCCCATCGGTGAGGATCCAAAACATGGCTTGATCCCACGGTCCTCGGATGGGCGATCGGCGCATCTCTTCGCCCAGCGCGCAGAGGTCGTCGCGTTCAGCCGGTGCGGTGCGGAACCGGACGTTGGAATGCGGTTCTTCTTTCTTCATGGCCAAGCACACAACGCGGGCCCGTTTGTCCACTGTCATACCTGGAGGCACGGAGAAAGTGAGCGGATCGATGAGATACATCTCTTGATAGCGCGAGTCTTCGGGGACGAACTTGAGTCCGGGGTGGAGGGACACTTCGAGCGGTTGCGTTCCTTCGTTTTTCGCCTTGACGTTGACTTCGGATAGGTCTTCCCCGGTGATCTCCACGATCACTTTGCCAAGGCTACCGAGGTCGATCAGGCCGTCGAGCGAGGGGAAGAACGGTCCCATCGGCCCCTGGCCGTCGTCAACCGTCACGCCTCCACTGGTGCAAGGCAGAAGGTCCCCTGGCGGGGATGGGAGGCGGGGTAAGGGAGAGCTACGAGCGCGGCAAGAGCACAGCACGCGCGGCGGCTCGGCAGGCGCGAACTCAGGCAGATAAATCTCTGCAATCACGGCGGAGTGCTTAGGCCCCGCTTCGGTACGAG
>RFHN01000131.1 GCA_003695835.1 Armatimonadota bacterium | reverse complement strand
TTCTCGGCTGGATCGGCGCGATGGGTTGCTTCTTGACCTATCAGACGGGAAGCCTCATGCCCGCCATCGTCATGCATAGCCTCCACAACCTCTCGATCATCCTGGTCGCCGTGTCAACGAAGAACTCGTTTGGACTATAATCACGGCCGGAGACGGACGTACAGTGGCTACGGATACCAGCGATTTTCGAAACGGAATGCATATCTATCTCGATGGAGAGGTCTACTCCATCGTGGAGTTTCAGCATGTCAAGCCCGGCAAGGGTGGCGCCTTCGTGCGCACCAAGCTCCGCAAACTCAGTACAGGACAGAACATCGAGAAGACCTTCCGGGCTGGAGAGCGTGTCGAAACGGCCTTCGTGGAACGAAAGCGCCTGCAATACCTCTATTCCAGCGACGACGAGATCGTCTGCATGGACCCAGAGGACTTCGACCAGCACAGCTTCAACGCAGACCTTCTCGGGGACGCCCGCAAATACCTCACCGAGGGGCTTGACCTAACCGCCGTCCTCGTGGACGGCAAGGTCGTCGGTCTCGAGGTCCCTCCGTTCGTGGAGCTCAAGGTCGTAGAGACGGACCCGGGCTTCAAGGGCGACACGGTCAGCGGTGGCTCCAAACCGGCGACGCTCGAGGGCGGCGCCGTGGTCAACGTTCCCTTCCACATCAATGTCGGGGATACGATCAAGGTGGACACGCGAACGGATACGTACCTCGAACGCGTCAAAACAGCTGAGTAAAAACGCATGGCACAAAGCTCTCCGCGCAAGCCTGAACCGACTCCGGTCTACCGCTCGGGCGCCGACGACTGGGTTGCCGCCGCGCTCGAGTGGGCGGGAGGAAAGATCCTGTTCGTCGGCATTCTCGCTACCCTCGCCTGCACGGTTGGCCTGATTTACTATGCGATGCGCCTGGGCCAGACGATGCCCAACGCGGAAGAGACGCAGCGGTTCAGCGAAATCATCGCTCAATTCGGGACGTATCTGGTCGCCTCGATCATGGTTTTCGCGCTCGGGATGGCGATCATGTTTTGGGGCGATATCGCGCTGGGGGCGGTCCTGTTTCTCGTTGCGATCGCCTACTTCTTCGCGCCCGTGTGGACGGGTGCGATCGGAATCATTCCCGAGTCCCCGAGCGACCTCTCCCGCGCCGCCGTGGATCAGCTCGGCAGGGCCGGGCTTTACCTCGGCGTCGTCGCAATGATCATCCAGGCGATTGACGCGTTCATACGCCTGCGCAATCGTGCGATCTACGGAGCACGGGGAGACCTGCTCAAGTACGGCGCAGGAATCAAGGAAGAACGGGACTATCAGAACGTCTTCATGGGCAAGTGCTGGCAGCTGCCCTTCTGCCGCAAGTTCGTCCGAGAAAAGTGTCCGATCTATCACTCGCGCCGGACCTGCTGGCGTGAGCGAGTCGGTTGCATGTGCGAAGAGCAGGTGATCCGCGACGCCATGGAGGGCAAGGTCATACCCAAGGATGCCGTCGCCGCTGCCAAGTTCATTCCGAGGAACAACCGACTGACGCCCGCGCAAAAGGCTGAGCGGTGTCGCCAGTGCGTCATTTACAATGAGCACCAACGGCACAAGTATCGCTTGGCCGTGCCCATGTGTTTTCTCGTCGTCTTCGGCCTCTATGTTCTGCTGCATCAGCCTCTGCTGGAATCCACGCACGAGATCATGAAGAACTTCGATGTGGCCATGTCCAATCTGACCATCAAATCGGCCATTGACACGGGGCAGCGTGGCACGATTGGAACGACACCCGGAATCCTCGAAGAGTTCGTGCTGTTTGCCGTCGTCCTCTTCGTCTTCTCTCAGATCATGAAGGCAGTGGAGTTTGCGATCTTCAAGCTGAAGATCTAACCAGAAGTCTCATGGACATCGAAAAGATCGAATCCTGGATACAGTTGGCCGAGGAAAACGGTCTGACCTTCCTCTGCATCGAAGAAGAGGACTGGGGGATCGAAGTCTCCCTTCCACGCCACGCTCCCGCCGCCCCTGCACCCGCGCCGACCCAGACCGATGCCGCAGAGGATGCGGATCCGAAAGCCGAGTCCAGCACCATCGAAGTGAAGTCTCTCTGGGTGGGATATTTCCGCAATCCCTCCGAAAAGTTCACCGCCGGCGCCGTCGTGGAGCCGGAGGAAGTCCTCGGCGAAGTCGAGACGTTGGGACTCTCCAACCCGATCACGGTCCCTACGGCGGGAAGCCTGCGGGAGGTGCTGGTACAGGACGGCGACCCAGTGCAGTACGGTCAGGTCGTCGCGGTATTGGAGCCCAAGCGATGAATCGAACACGGGGATTCACCCTCATCGAAATCCTTCTCGTCATCGCGATCATCGGCATCCTCGTCGGCGTGATGTACGTCGGGTTCGGCGGATCCTCCAGTTCGACAAGCCGACCGGACGGTGAAGGCCGGACCATCGTAGGTGGGGCAGCCGCGCGAGCCAAGGATGAGGTTTGCCGCCAGCAACTCACCCAACTCCGGCAACTGATCCAGATGCAGGAAATCGATCTCGAGGCTCCCCCGCCTTCCCTGGACGATCTGCCGGGCGTAATGCCGAAGATGCTCCAGTGCCCTATCGGATCGGAGCCGTACCAGTACGACGCGGCGTCCGGACGGGTAACCTGCGTGCACCCGGGACACGAGTCGTACTAAGGATGTTCTCCAAGATCTTGATTGCCAATCGCGGTGAGATCGCATGCCGAATCATTCGCGCGTGCAAGGGGCTCGGCATACGGACCGTCGCCATCTACAGCGAAGCCGACCGAGAAAGCCTCCACGTCAAGCAGGCGGACGAAGCGGTCTGCGTCGGTCCGCCACCGAACGACCAGAGCTACCTCGACATGCCGAACGTCCTCATGGCTGCGGTGATCACGGGCGCCGACGCGGTACACCCCGGTTACGGCTATTTCTCCGAACGGGAGAACTTCGCGGACGCCCTTGAAGCGATTGGCATAAAGTTCATCGGTCCGCCCGTCGAGGCCATCGCGCAAATGGGTGACAAGGCGAGGGCGCGCGAGGCTGCCATGGAGGCGGGCGTGCCGGTCGTTCCCGGGTCGGAGGGCGTTGTGCGAACCGAAAGCGAGGCGCTGGAGATCGCAGAAGCCATCGGGTATCCGGTGCTGATCAAAGCGGCTGCCGGCGGAGGTGGACGAGGCATCCGAAAAGCAACGAACCCGGAGAATCTGGTCTCACAGATGCAGACGGCGCGTCAAGAGGCGGAGGCGAGCTTCGGAAGCGGCGCGGTGTACATCGAGAAGCTGATTGAAAACCCACGCCACGTCGAGGTGCAAATCATCGCAGACGCCTACGGCTCCTGCGTCCACCTCGGCGAGCGAGAATGCTCGGTGCAGAACCTGCGGCACCAGAAGATGATCGAAGAGGCGCCCTTCGCGCTCCTCTCGCCCGAGAAGCGACAAGAGATCGGCGAGGCGGCGGTGCGAATCGCAAGGCAGGTCGGCTATGTCAACGCGGGCACCGTCGAGTTCTTGATGGATGCAGAGGGCAACTACTATTTCATCGAAATGAACACGCGGTTGCAGGTCGAGCACCCCGTCACAGAACAGGTCACAGGCATAGACATCGTCCGCACGCAAATCGAAGTGGCGGCCGGCAAGGAGCTTCCCTTCACGCAAGAGGACATCACTTGGACGGGCCACGCGATTGAGGCTCGGATCACCGCCGAAGATCCGGATCGCAACTTCGCGCCCTCATGCGGGAAGATTACCGAGTGGAACCCTCCGAAGGGAGAGCCTATCCGACTCGAGTCTCACCTGTATCGAGGCTTTGAAGTCAGCCCGTTCTACGACCCGATGATCGCCAAACTCATCGTAACGGCGCATGACCGCGTCGCCGCCGTCGAACTGCTCTCGCGCGCGCTCGACGAATTTCGAATCGAAGGAATCAAGACGAATATCCCGTTCCTCAAGCATCTGGTGCAAACCGAAGAGTATGTCAAGGGTGACGTGCATACGCAGACGGTTGCGCAGATGATGCAGCCTGCAGAAGCTCATGCCCGGTAAGTCGAAACGCAAAGCCCGGATCACCGCGATGAAGGCTCTATATGCCATCCTCGTCGGCAATCGAGATGCGGACGAAGTGATCTTGGAGACGATCTCTGGCGCAGGCCTCGCCGAGCCGTACGCTCACTTCGCTGCAGACGCCGTGCGTGGAGTGCTCCAGAACCAGAGCGAGTTGACCAGCCTTCTCGAGAAAGTCTCGCCGTCGTTCCCTCCGGATCGGATGGCCTCCATTGACCGGTGTCTGCTGATGCTGGCGCTTTGGGAGATGCTCCATGCGAAAGAGGAACCGGCAATCGTCATCAACGAAGCCGTTGAAATCGCAAAGTCGTACAGCACAGAGGAGAGTGGTCGATTCGTGAACGGGATCCTTGGCGCAGTGGCCCGAACGGTTCCCGTG
>RFHN01000130.1 GCA_003695835.1 Armatimonadota bacterium | reverse complement strand
CGCCCGCCACTGCCGCAGGCGCTCCCCTTGCGCCATACCACTATGGAGCATGCCCACGAGGTTGCCGAAACGCGCCCGGAGCCGATGAACCACTTGCGCGGCGAGCGCAATCTCGGGGACGAGGTAAAGCACATCGCGGCCCTCGGCAAGCGTCTGCTCGATGGCCCGAAGATAGACCTCCGTCTTGCCGCTTCCAGTCACACCAAAGAGCAGAAATCTCCCCTCTTTGGCGGAGCAGACCCTGGCCACGGCAGCCTCTTGGGTCGGCATCAACGCCATAGGCGTCTCTGGTTGGGGGACCGGCGCGGCTGGCTCTAGGACGCCCGCCTTTACCAACGCGCGTACGGTCGAGGTGGAAACCCCGGTCGCCGCTGCGATCTCCTCGATTGTCCAGCACCCGTTCGGCTCCCGGCTCAACGTTTGGACACAGGCGAACTGCGCGGGGCGATCCTCCGCCACCGCTGACTCTGCCCCGGGAGCGAGACGGTACAGCTCGCTGGCTTTGGCCCGCTCGGCAGGCAGCGACCAGATCTTTTGGGCTAAGCCCTTTTGTACCAATGAGTCCATAACCTCCTTGGTCAGACCCAGCCGCTTGAGCGAAGTCACAGCAATCTGCTCACGTTTGCAGAGCTCTTCGTAGGCGCGCGCCAGCTCCTGTGGCAATTCGTCCAACTCGTCAACCGCAACGGGCCGGTACGTGGCCCGGAGTCGAGAACGGATCCCGGGCGGGAGGGCCGCAGCAACCACCGCTCGAACGGGCGAAAGGGTTAGGTCCGCGACCCGCTTCATCACGCCAAGCAGCTCCTCCGACAGCGACACACCTTCCACTCGGGCCGTGATACTCCTGAGCTTCTGTACCGGAAAGTCCAACTCTTCCGGGGCTACTTCGCGCACTTCAAGCACAAACCCAGGCACGGTGCGCCTACCGAACGGGACCAACACGCAGTCGCCCCGTTCGATCTCCTGATTGCCGACCGCATACGTGTAGGTGTCTTCAAGCCCTGCCGGCGGAATGTCGGGGACGACCTCGGCGACGCGCAGGCGCTCAGCCATCTTTCACGGTTTCGCGCTTCAGGTCATCGAGTAGCACGAGGGCTTCGAGCGGCGTCAGCTGTGCCGTGTCGATCTCTTTCAGGCGCTTGATGAGGGGCGATTCGTCCGCTTCAAACAGCGTCAATTGCATCGTTTTCTCCGTGATCTTTGTCGCGCTGGGCGCTTCGGACTTGGCCTCGAGATCCTCGAGGACCTCCGCCGCCCGCTGCAACACCGAGCGAGGCAGGCCCGCCATTCGGGCAACCTGGATCCCGTAGCTCCGATCCGTTCCGCCCTCGAGTACTTTGTGAAGCCAGATCACTCGGTCCTCTTCTTCCTTTACGGCCACGCGGTAGTTTCGGACCTGGGGCAGGCGATCGGCGAGCGCGTTCAGCTGGTGGTAGTGGGTCGCGAAAAGCGTCATCGCGCCGACCTCGGCAAGAAACTCACTAATCGCCCAAGCGATCGCGAGGCCGTCAAACGTGCTCGTGCCCCGACCGATCTCGTCCAAAATGACCAGGCTCCGGTTGGTTGCGTGGCGGAGGATGTTCGCCGTCTCGGTCATCTCCACCATGAACGTGCTCTGACCCGAAGCCAACTCGTCCCGCGCGCCGATCCTGGCGAACACCCGGTCCACAATCGTCCACTCCATCGCTTCTGCCGGCACGAAGCAGCCGATCTGCGCCATCAACACGATCAACGCGCACTGACGAAGATAGGTTGACTTGCCGCTCATGTTTGGACCGGTTAGTACAATCAGCGACTTTTCCAATGAGAGGTTCACGTCGTTCGGCACGAAGGCGTGAAACCCGAGATGCGCTTCGACGACAGGGTGTCGCCCCTTGTTGATCTTGAGAATCGGCTTGTCGCTGGCGAGGAGCGTCGGGCGTTCGTAATGGTTCTTGGACGAAACCGTCCCAAACGACTGCAGAACGTCCGTTTCTGCGACCGCTCGAGCCGTCTTGAGCAGTCGGCTCGCCGCAGAGGCGACCTTGGAGCGGAGGGTCTGAAAGATCTCGTACTCCAGCTCGCACGCTTTCTCTTCCGATCCCAAGACCTTGCTTTCGTACTCTTTCAGTTCTGCGGTGATGTATCGTTCCGCGTTAGCCGTCGTCTGCTTGCGGATGTAGTCTTGAGGCACCTTTGCCAGTTGGCTCTTGGGAACCTCGAGGTAGTACCCGAAGACGCTATTGAATCCCACTTTGAGCCGCTCGATGCCGGTGCGCTCTCGCTCTGACGCCTCCAGCCGGGCGATATATTCCTTCCCTTCAGTGGCGAGAGAGCGCAAGGCGTCCAGTTCGCTGTCGTAGCCGGCGCGAATCAGGCCGCCCTCCCGTACCGAGATAGGGGGATCTTCGCTGAGCGCGCGCTTGAGTTCGCTCCGGATCTCCTCGCAGGGGTCGAGACGCTCCGCCAGCGCGGTCAGCGCTTCTGAGCGGAGCAGCCTGAGCTGATCCTGGAGCAGCGGGACGGATTCAAGCGACCGCGCGAGCGCGACGAGGTCCCGCGCGTTGGCCGTTCCGGTCGCGGCTCTTGCGGTAATCCGTTCGATGTCATAGGTCTGCCCGAGCAGCTCCCGCACCTTCTCACGTACAATCGAGTTCGATTTGAGCGCGGCAACCGCATCGTGGCGCTGAAGAATCCGCTCCGCATCGAGCAGCGGCTCGAGGATCCATCTTTGCAAGAGCCGACGCCCCATCGGCGTTTTCGTGTCGTCCAGGACCTCGAAGAGCGTCATCCGCTTCGAGCCATCCACGAGGTTCTGGGTCAGCTCGAGGCTGCGCACCGTGTGCATGTCGAGGCGCATCGCGTCGCCGATCGTGTAGGTGACGACGTGGTCAATGTGCTGCGCGTCCACGCGGTTCTCGTCGAGGTACGAGAGGATCGTTGCCGCGGCTTGTGTCCCCGAGCGCAAGTCCTCCAGTCCGAACGGCTGTAGGCTCGTGGTCTTGAACTGCTCCAGCAGGCGCTGGCGGGCAGCCTCCACATTCGGCGAGGCGATCTTCGTAACGACGGCATTCGTCAGTTTGCGGATCAGTTCTTGAAGCTCTTCCGCCTCCTCCGGGAGCAGCAGCTCGGAGGGGTTCAGGCGCGCGATCTCGTGGAGCGTTCGCTCGGTCGCGTCCTCACCGGAAACTTCGGTTACCAGAAACTCGCCCGTCGAAAGGTCCAGGAACGCAAGCCCGGCTGAGCGCTCCGTGGGCACGGCGGATGCGAGGAAATTCGACCGCTCTTGCTCGAGGATCTCATCCTCCAGGGCGGTTCCGGCGGAAATCACTCGGGTGACCTCCCGCCGCACCAACCCTTTCGCCTTCTTGGGATCTTCCACCTGGTCGCAAAGCGCGACCTTGTAGCCTGCCCTTATCAACTTGGCGACGTACTTCTCGACCGCGTGGTAGGGGACGCCGGCCATCGCTACCCGCCCGTGCTTGCCGTCGTCGCGACCGGTCAGCGTGATCCCCAGCTCTCGGGCCGCGGTCTCTGCATCCTCGCCGTAGAATTCGTAGAAGTCGCCGACGCGCATCGCGAGAAGCACGCCTGGATAGCGCGCTTTGGTCTCGAAGTACTGCCGCAGCATCGGCGTGTGGGCCTTCACCGCGTATAGTATGGCCTGCAACCGCGCCCCCCGAGGCTTCGTACGCCGGAGCAGTACCCGACCGGCAGAGCAGCCGAAACGGTTAAAATGCCCGTGGACGGTTGAGAGTTCTACTGGACTGGATCCTGGGAGTCGTTGCGCTCGTCCTTTCGTCGCTGATCGGTCAAGCGCTTGGCTTCGGCATTGAAACGGACACGGGCCGTCCGCTTCACCTATTCCTGGCGGTGGCAGCGCTCGCTCTGGTCAACGCGACGATCGGAAGGCTTGCCAGGTTCGTCACGCTCCCGTTGGCGTGTCTCACCTTCGGGATCGCTTGGGTGGTCGTCAACGGTCTGCTGTTTTGGTGGGTCGGGACGTGGGGCCTCGGCCTGAGGGTGGACGGCTTCCTGAGTGGCGTAGTCGGGAGCGTACTGATGAGCCTCACCGGCGGCGCGCTGCGCATGCTGTTCCGCGAGGATGAGAGATGATCACCAAACGCCGCATCCGACGGTGGCTGGGGTTTGGCGGTGGCTTCCAGCGGGCGGCGCTCCTCGGCTTCGTTGGCCTTGCGTTCCTGTTCTTTGGTTCGTCCTTGAGCCTGCAGGCGATCTTCCTGCCGATCGCGACCCGAGTTCAAGGTTTTTTTGACGGCATTCTGTCGCTCTGGTTCGACGGCGAGTCGCTCCGAAACGCTCGCCACTACCTGGCAGGCGTCTTCTTGGCATCGGGCCTCTGGCTTCTCTTCGTGAGTGGAAAGAAGTTCATCGGGGAAACTCTACGGTTCTTGAACCCATCCCTGGAGGGGCCTATGATGGGCCACTTCGTGCGGCGCCAGCGCCTGTTCGCCGGCCCCGCGGTCGTCGCCATCGGAGGCGGGACCGGTCTTTCCACGCTGCTCCGAGGCCTGAAGCAGCACACGACGAGAATCACCGCCGTTGTAACCGTCACCGACGACGGTGGCAGCAGCGGCCGGCTCGCCTCCGATACCGGCATCCTGCCGCCGGGGGACATACGGAACTGCTTGGTTGCGCTGGCAGACGCGGAACGCACGATGACGGACCTCTTCCAACACCGGTTTGAGGTGGCCTCCGGCTCGCTCAGCGGCCATAGCATGGGCAACCTCCTCATCGCCGCGATGGTGGACATCACAGGCGACTTCGAGAAGGCCGTCGCCGAGATCAGCAAGGTTCTCGCGATCCGCGGTCGCGTCCTTCCCGCAACGCTTGACCGCGTAACCCTGAAAGCCGAGATGGAGGACGGCTCGATCCTCTATGGCGAAACGCAAATCGCGAGTTCGCCACTGCAAATCCGGAAACTGCACCTCGACCCGCCAGATCCCAAGCCGTTAGAGGAAGCGCTGGAAGCGATTCGGCAGGCCGACGTCATCGTAATCGGGCCTGGCTCCGTCTTCACGAGCGTGATTCCTCCACTCCTCGTTCCCGACATCG
>RFHN01000129.1 GCA_003695835.1 Armatimonadota bacterium | reverse complement strand
GGAAACGAGTTTCGCAGCTTCGCCGAGCCGGTCCCTGGTCCGATTACGGAAGAGTTCCGGCGAGTCGCGAAAGAGACGGGCACGGTGATCGTCCTCAATCTCTTCGAACGGGAAGGTGAGGCGACCTACGATTGCTCACCGGTCATCGGGCCGGATGGAGAGCTGCTCGGGAAAACGCGCATGATCCATATCACCGACTACGATCTCTTCCACGAACGGGGCTACTACGCGCCGGGCGATCGGGGGGCGCCGGTCTACGAGACTCCCTTCGGGCGTATCGGAGTGGCGATCTGCTACGACCGACACTATCCCGAATACATGCGTGCGCTCGCTCTGGGAGGGGCGGACATCGTCTTCATCCCCCAAGCGGGCGCGGTGGACGAATGGCCCGAAGGCGTCTACGAGGCGGAGGTCCAGGTGGCCGCATTCCAGAACGGTTACTTCGCCGCCCTCTGCAACCGAGTGGGGAAGGAAGAGCGGCTCGAGTTCGCGGGCGAGTCTTTCATCTATTCGCCGATGGGTCAGAGACTTGCGAGGGCGGGGCGCGGTACGGAAGAGATCCTCTTCGCCGACTTGGATCCGGAACTTCTCGATGCCTGTCCTGCTCGGCGGCTCTTCTTGAGAGACCGCCGTCCGGAACTGTATCGCGAGTGGTTCGCCTAAAGCGCCAAGGGTAGACTTCGGCCGACATGCCCGAACGACGTCTCTTACTCGAACACTCCGGCGACCCCGAGTACCGCACGATCGAAGGCTACGAGAAGACAGGGGGCTATCAGGGCCTGCGCAAGGCGGTTACGATGGACCGCCAGGCGGTTATTGACGAAATCAAGAAGAGCGGTCTGCGGGGCCGCGGCGGCGCCGGATTTCCGACTTGGATCAAGTGGAACGGCATCGAGAAAGAGAAGACAAAACCCCATTACATCCTCTGCAACGCCGACGAGGGCGAGCCCGGCACATTCAAGGACAAGGAGCTGATGGAGAACTGCCCGCACTTGGTCATCGAAGGCATGATTATTGCGGGCTGGGCCACACAAGGCGACAAGGGATACATCTATATTCGCGGCGAATTCGTGGATTGCGCGCGCAGCATCAAGCGCGCCATTGACGAGGCCTACGCGAAAGGCTATCTTGGCAAGAACATCCTTGGGACAGGCTGGGACTTCGATATCTACGTCCACCTCGGCGCGGGGTCCTACGAGTGCGGCGAGGAATCCGCGCTTATGAGCAGTCTGATGGGAGAGCGCGGAATGCCGCGGCTCAAGTTCCCCCACGCGCCGCTACCAACCGTGGCGGGCCTGTGGGACTGCCCAACAGTCATCAACAACGTCGAGACCTACGCCTGCGCGCCATTCATCATCCAAAACGGTGGCGAGTGGTACGCCACCCTTGGCGCTTCCACGAAGAACTCTCGAGGAACGAAGATCTTCTCCGTTAGCGGACACGTGAACCGACCGGGCAACTACGAAGTCGAGTTCGGAACGACGCTCATGGAACTTCTCGAGATGGCGGGAGGCATGAAGGGCGGCGAACTGAAGGCCTGCGTTCCCGGCGGGTCTTCCGTCCCGATCCTCAATCGAGAGATGACCGAGAAGGCCGTCATCGGCTACGAGGAGATGGTGGAAGCCGGTTCGATGGTCGGATCGGGTGGTTGCATGTTCCTGAACGAGCACACCTGCATCGTGACCTTCATCTGGAGGACTGCGCTCTTTTACGCGCGCGAGTCTTGCGGGAAGTGCACGCCCTGCCGGGAAGGGACGACGTGGATGGTTCAGATCCTCGAGCGGATTCGAGAAGGCGCAGGCAAACCGGACGATATCGAGCTGCTGCGAGACATCACGAAGATGATTGACGGCCGGTCCTTCTGCGGTCTCGGCGACGCCGCCGCCTGGCCGGTCGCCGCCGCGCTTCGAGTTTTCCCGGAAGAGTTCGAATACTATATCGGGCACGGGCGAAGCATCGTCCAGTCTCCGGAGGGGCTGGCAATGATGCCGGAGTCGGACCTCGCCCGCGTCTGACGCAGACGAAAATCCAGCAACCCTAACAGTGAGAAACCGCCGTTTTCTGCCGACACGTGCGGAATAACCCCCTTGGCAAGTCAAGCACAAGGAGGAAACTGGCTGAATGATCTACACGTTGGCTGCAATCGCCGTGTCTCTGGCAGCGCTGGTGGGAGCGTGGAATCTCCTGAACGACGCGAAGGCGAAGAACTGGTAAGAACGTGGAACACCGTTTGGGCGCGCTCGCCGGTCCGTCGAGGGCCGGGAGCGCGGTCCCATTTGCCCACCCGCTAATCCGCGCGGTCCTGTTCCGCTAAGCGCAGGACTTCCAACGAATAGGGGAACAGCCGCTCCATGAGCGGATCCCATACGTGGTAGAGGTCGGCAAGCTCGCTCAACGTCGCCAGTCGGCAACCGCGCGACTCGGTCCCTTCGGGGATGCACGTCTTCTCCATCAATCGCGTCGTGTAGGCTGCCACAAATCGCCGAGTGCCCCGGCTGCACAATTCGAAATACCCTAACTCGTGCAGACAACCCAAGGTCGCTCCCGCCTCTTCGAACGACTCCCTCCGGGCCGCCTCGCGTGGGTCCTCCGTAGGCTCGACCCGCCCGCTCGGGACCGTCCAACCCCGACCGGGAATATCGCAAAGCAGCACCCTCTCCCCCTCCCAGGCGAACACGACCACCGCAAAAGGCCGCATTGGCGGTCGGTACGGCGCCGGGTGGAAGATCATGCGTTGCTTCTTCCAACTGCCAACGGGGAATCGCATTAGTATTCTATTACTTTACCCAAAACGCGCGACAAAGGGACAGGCCCGAAGTCTCGGCTGTCTTCACTCACCCCCAGGTTGTCACCCAACACATAGATGTGACCCTCTGGGACGACGTACTTGCCGAGGCTGAAGTCATAGTTATCGGGTTGGTACGCGTAGTCCACTTCTTGTCCCGCGGTGGCATAGACGCGCTTGACGAGGTAATCGCCCGGCGTGTCTCCCTTGATGACGACGATGTCGCCTTTCTTGGGCGGCCCGACCAGCCAGAGAGCCTTGCACACGAGAATCCGTTGATGATCCTTCAAGGTCGGCATCATCGAGTGGCCTTCGACAACGACCGTCTGGAAGTTGTAAAAGAAAAACACCAAAAAGAGAAAGACGCCGAACAGACACAAGAGGAGACCGCGTCGAGCCGCTTGGCTCGCGCGCGACCGCTCGGGAATGCTGGCAACCGCTGTCGGTTGCTGAACTTCGTACACTTTGGTCTCCATGTCGGTAGAATCAAGACGGATCGAATCGTCGCTCAAGGTCTCATTATGATGGATTTAACGATGGCGAATCTCACGGCTTGGACGGGAATCGGCGCCCTGGTCGTCGGAATCCTGGTATTTCTATCGTCCTGGTATCTCTGGCTCAAAATCAGGAATCTTTACAGACTCCTGGACGGTGCGAAGGAAGGGGACGGAGAAGCGCTTCTCGCCGAACTCGCGAGAAGAAACCAACTGCTCGAGAGGGAGGTCGAGGCATTGCAGAAGCGCTGTGCCGATCTCGAAGCCAAGAGCGTGAAAGCGTTGAGCGGTGTCGGCCTCGTTCGCTACGACGCGTTCTCGGACGTTGGCGGTCGCCAGAGCTTTTCCCTCGCTCTCGAGTCGGAAGAGGGTACCGGTGTCGTCGTAACGGCGATCGTCGGTCGAGGCGATGTTCGGGTCTACGGCAAGGCAATCGAGAATGGCGCCTGCCCCAACGGGCTGACCTCGGAGGAGATCCAAGCGCTCGAGCAGGCTCGCCAGAATCGTGGATTTCTTGGATAATCTCAAACGTCTAAACACAGGCAGACGCCGGGATGAACAAGCGATTTCTCAAAGCGGATGACATCCGCCTCGTCAACCGTGCCCGCAACGGGGACCGCGAGGCCATGGATGAGCTCGTCCGCAAGTACACGGACACCGCCTGGCGGTACGCCTACCGACTCTGCCCCAACGAAGACGACGCCGCGGACCTCGTCGCCGAAGCCTTCGCCCGCGTGTATACGGGTCTCGAATCCTACAAGGAAAAAAGCAGCTTCTCCACCTGGCTGTACCGGATCGTGGTCAACTGCTTCCTCGACCGCAAGAAGAGGGAGAGGCGCCACCAACACGCAAGCCTCGAGGCGGAGATCGAGCTGGAAGACGGCGAAGTGACCCTCCAGATTCCCGACGACGCCCTCGGCCCGGACGAGGAGCTTGAAGGCGCCGAGAGGTCGGAGATCCTCGCCCGCGCCATCAACCTTCTCCCGGAGAAACACAAGGCGATGGTCATTCTCTACCACGTAGAAATGCTGGGGTATGAGGAGATTGCCGCTGTGATGGGGCTGCCCGTGGGGACGGTCAAGAGCCGGTTGAACCGCGCGCGACTGGCCCTCAAGGAGATTCTCGCGCCGCACATGGAACTTTTCGTCGAGTGAGGCAGTCTCACACCCAGGACAACGTGCGCCACCACAAAGAAAGATGAACTGCGAAAAAGCGAGAGAACTGTTCAGCGAGCGGTATGAGGAAACCCTCAGCCCGGCTCTCCGGGAGGCGTTTGACCGCCATATCAACGCCTGTCCGGCGTGCGAGCACGACTACCGGGCTTTTCAGGCGGTCTGGCCGATGCTCGCCGAACCGGTCGAAGTGCCTGAGCCTCCCGCGGACCTCGCCGAAAAGATTGCCCGCAGGTTGGATCACACGGACTGGCAGCGAGAGAGAGTCCCGGTCCCGTGGACTCGACGGCTCGCTCCCGCACTCGTCGCCGCGGCGGTGTTGATGGGCCTCTTCCTTTACGGACCCATCAAGGAAACGTTCGGCGGCAGCGCCATTCCAGCCGGAGTCGCGCTCCATCGGGCGAACCGAGCCTACGGCACCTACTTCGATGCCGCCGGAAACCGCCTCGTTTTCTTTGGAGTCCAAGGCACGGACTACCGCTTGCTCGCCGGCGGATCGGATACTCCGCCCTATCCCCCGGCCGACGCGCAACTCATCGAAGAAGGAACCTTCGCAACGAACGACGCCCACAGCCGCGTTTTGACGAACTACTCTCCCGAGGGCGGCCGCTTGTGGCTGGACTTTGCGATCCACGAT
>RFHN01000128.1 GCA_003695835.1 Armatimonadota bacterium | reverse complement strand
TCGTCGTCAACGTTGACGCCTCGGCGCCCAAGTGAGAGCAGCAGCCGCTCCACAGGGTCTCCCTTCTCCTGGGAGCTGCTCTTACCGGACCTGTTCCCAACGGCCACGAGGGACAGGCCGACCAGAAGCAGGAATAGGAACCGCGTCATTTTGCGCGCTCCGGAGGGGCGTCTCTTCAACGAACCGCCCATGAATCCATGCTACCCACCTCGACCTACGTTGCGGGTTGCCGCGTCGAGAGCCTCACTCCCTCGGAAGGATGAGCAATTCCTTCGGGCTGGACGTGAGAATCTCGCAGCCTTCGTCCGTTACCACGACGTCGTCCTCGATCCGCACGCCACCGAATCCGGGAATGTACACGCCCGGCTCGACCGTCCAAACCTGACCCGCCTCGAGAATGTCTTCCGACGACGGCGACATGCGGCCGACATCGTGCACCTCCGCCCCGAGGCCATGCCCCAGACCGTGTCCGAAGTAGGTGTCCAGCCCCCGTTCCCGCAACACCTCTCTTGCCACGGCGTCCACATCCTTCGCGGGCACGCCGGGGCGGATGGCGTCTAAAGCCTTGAGCTGCGCATCGAGGACCGCCTGGTACACCTCCCGATGGCGATCGCTCGCCTCCTGGACGACCACGGTCCGTGTGAGATCGCTGCAATATCCGTCGAGGCGGGCGCCGAAGTCCATGGTCACGAAGTCGCCGCGCTCGAGTCGCTTTTCGCTGGGGGTTCCATGCGGACGGGCACTTCTCTCGCCGCTCACGGCGATCGTTTCAAAGGCCGATTTCGCCCCCTGGCGCCGGATGTAGAAATCAATCTCCAGGGCGATGTCGTACTCTACGACTCCCGGTTGAATCAAACGGAGGACGTGGTCGAAGCAAGCGTCGGCGAGGCGACAGGCCTGCCGAATCTTCTCGATCTCCTCAGGCGTTTTGACGAGCCTCAGCGGATCAATCAGACCCTCGACCGGAACGAAAGTTACTTCCGGCATCGCCTCCTGCCACTGACGGTGCGTGGCAAAGGTTACGTGCTCCGCCTCGAAGCCGAGCCGATCGTATCCGAGCTCCCGCACCAGGCCGGCGAGGGCCTCTGCGGTCGTCGTCGGATTCTTGTAGATGGAGACCGGGAAACCCTGGACCTCCTCTCTGGCCTGCTCGTCGTACCGGGAATCGGAGAGAAATGCGCCCCGATCCTCTCCCAGCACCAAGAAGCCGCTGCTGCCGCTAAAGCCGGTGAGGTAGCCCACATTCCGGACGTTGGACACGAGGATCGCGGAGATCCCCTTTTCCTGCATCCGCTCTCGAACTCGCTCTACAATCTGCTCTCTCATGCGCTTCGTTCCTATAGCTGGGCGTCCAGGATCGCCTTCATTCCCTCCAATGCAAGCAGATAGCCGGTCGCGCCCAGACCGCTGATGACTCCCTGACAAACCGGCGAAATCAGTGACTTCCTCCGGAACGCCTCCCTTGCGAAGACGTTGCTGATATGGACCTCGATGCACGGGAGCCGAACGGCGGCCACGGCATCCCGAAGCGCCACGCTCGTGTGCGTGTAGCCTCCCGGGTTCAGGATGATCCCCTTGGCCCATTCCCGATGTTCGTGGATCCAGTCAATGAGCTGCCCTTCGTGGTTAGACTGGGCGATCCGCACTTCCAAATCGAGCTCGGCTGCTCGCTTGTTGATCGCTTCGTCCAGTTCAGCCAACGATGTCGCTCCGTAGATGTCCACCTCTCGGAACCCCAATAGGTTCAGATTCGGGCCATGCAACACAAGGATCTTATGACTCTCTGCCATCGCTCTTTCCTGTCTCCTCTTGCTTCCAACGGCTCGGCGGCAGCGCTGCGTCCGGAAGCAGGTTCGGAATGCCCTCCTCGATCGGGTAGGCGTGTTCGCACTTCGTGCAAACCAGCAGGTCGCCCTCTTGCCGAAGCGGCGGGCGATCGTCGCACCGCGGGCAGGCCAACACGCTCAGCAAAGTCTCGTCAATCAACGCCGCAGACCTCCTCGTAGACGCGCAGGGTCCTCTCCGCTGCGTTCTTCCAAGTGAACCGTTTGCTCCTTTCGAGACCGGCTTCCCGCATCTGCGCAAGCATACTCCAATTGCCTAACAGTTCCTGGATGACCCTCGCCCACTCTTCCGGCTCCCACGAAGGAATGACGACGCCCGCATCCCCGACGACTTCCGGCAAGGCGCCGCCGGAAGACGACACAACGGGGGTTCCACAAGCCATCGCCTCGACGACCGGCAGGCCGAAGCCCTCATACCGGCTCGGACAGAGATAGAGGTCCGCGCCGCAGTAGAGCGCAGGCATGTCCTCGTCCGGCACATAGCCCGTTCTCAGCACCCGCGGGTGGTCCGCTACCGCTTCCCATCCCGCCTTCCCGACGATCACGAGGCGGTGCGGGACGCTCTCCGGGAGGAGCTTCATCGCTTCCACGGCCAGCGTCATGTTCTTTCGCGGCCAAAGCGTACCGACCGTAAGACAGTACGGCCCCTCGATTCCGTACTTCGCGCGGCAGGCGGAAACCTCCCCCTCTCCGACGGGACGAAACCGCGCGTCCACTCCGTTGTAGGTGACCACGACCTTCTCCGGAGGAACCCCCAGCAGCCGAACGATGTCGTTCTTGCTCGTCTCGCTCACGGTGATCACCTTCCGGGCGCGGCGCACCGACCCCGGCACCGTACGCGAGAGCAGGAACCGATCCTTCGGACGAAACCATTCAGGCCCGATCAGGAAGCTCACGTCGTGGACGGTGGTGATTCCGCCGGGAGCAAGCGGGCTGAGCGTGTATTGCGTGTGGAACGCGCAGGCCCTCCGGCGACGGGCGAAGAATGGCATTCCCACCTGGTTGAAGTACCTGCCCTTCCCTTTCAGGACCTCCCAATGCGCCCATTCCGGCGGATCGCTCAGCTCTTTCGGGGGCTGCCGGTTCGTGAGCAAGGCGATCCGAACCCTCGGCTCACACTGAAACAATCCCCCGATTAATCCCGTCCAATATGTGGAGTCCCCCGTGTTTTCTCCGCCAGCCAGCGTGGCATCCAAGCAAACGAGTGGGAGCGGAGAGCAGGACATCCGGCGTATGTGCTATTGTAACTCCAACGAACTTGCGGAAGGAAGGAGTCAAACGAAAATGAAGCGTTCGAATGCAATCATCTTGGGCACGATCCTCGTGATTCTGATCGGGGTCGTTCTGTTCATGCAGGCTGGTACGGATCCCTTTGCGGGCCAACAAGCTGAAGAGGTTCTCCACGGCGAGACCCCGACGCGGGACGCGGTCGGCAACGAGGCGGGGCGCCTCGACCCGAACAAACTGCCGAACCAGACGGGGACGACCGTATCTGCGGACGACCTCGCCACCACGATCACCGACCCCCAGCAGGCGACTGAGCAGAAGACTGTGCCCGCCATGCCCTATCGAGAGAAGTTCGAGGGAGTGAACTCCCAGTCCGCTGAGCCGACAAGCCGCTGGTACGATTCCAACCGGAAGGCAGGGAACGAGAAGAAAGACAAGAAGTAGCCCAAAGCTCCGAGAGCTTGGGATATACTGGAACCTCTCCAAGCGCCAGGGACGGCGCCTCAAGGAGCAACAAGGATGAGTATGCGGGCTGCACGAGGCCGGGCGAAAGAGGTCAGCCATCGGCGGACGGACGTCTTTGGCGTCCTTCTGATTGCAACCTCCCTGATTTTGGTGTTGAGCCTCGCTTTGCCTGACACCGGCGTACTCGGGGGGACGGTTGCCACCGTTCTGACGGGGCTGTTCGGGCGAGGGGCGTGGCTCTGTCCCGTTCTTCCAGCCGTGGCGGGCTTTGGGCTTCTGTTCGGACGCCTGGCGCTCCGGGTGGATCACGTCTCGTTCGGGCTTCTCCTCGTCTACCTCTCGGTACTTGGTTTCCTGGCCAAAGGCTCGCCCGAGGGGGACTACCTCGATCCGATCGCCGCCACGCAAACCGGCGGATACGTCGGCGCGGTCGTGGCCACTTCATTCCGGTTTTTGTTGGGTTCGGCGATGGGCGTGGGTCTTGGCGCCGTTGCGACCGTAGGTCTGGTTCTCGCAGTGAACACTCCGATCCGCGCCATCGTCACGGCCGTGAGCAGCTGGATCCAAAGCGCTCGATCGAAGCGGAGTAGACGGGAGAAGCCGCAAAAGCCGAAAGAGCGGGTCAGCGAAGCGGTTGTCGTTTCCAAGCCCAAAGAGCGACCCCAGGCCGAGGAAGAGACGCCCAAGCGAAAGCCGAAGCCCGCGCCGCTCCCCAAGACGCCCGTGGAACCGCCGACGCCTGCCAAGCAGCCCGCGACGACGCAAAAAGCGGTGGTCGAGATGGAGGCCACGCCGAAAGAGGGCTTTGACCTGCCCCCTTTGAGCCTGCTGCATCCGCCTCAAGTCAAAGCCAAGCGGAACCAAGCGGAGCTCCAGCGGAACCGGGAGATCCTCGAAGCCACACTGGAGGAGTTCGGAATCGAGGCAAACGTCGTCGAGTTTGCCCACGGTCCGACGCTAACGCGGTATGAAGTGCAACTCGGGCCCGGTGTGCGCGTGTCCCGCATCAAGTCGCTGGCGGACAACATCGCGATGAGCCTCGCCGCCCACCACGTCCGCGTTGAGGCTCCCATTCCGGGCAAAGCAGCGATCGGCATCGAAGTACCCAACACCACGCGCTCCGTCGTAAGTCTCCGAGAGGTGGCGCAGGACGAAGAGTTCCTCCAACATCCGAGCAAACTGGCCGTCTGCCTGGGTCAGGACGTCGCCGGTCAAAACGTTTTCGCCGATCTCGCCAAGATGCCGCACCTGCTCATCGGCGGCGCCACGAACAGCGGGAAGTCCATCGGTCTCGCCACGATCATCACGAGCCTGCTGCTCCGAAACACGCCGAAGGATCTCCGGCTCGTACTTTTGGATCCCAAGCGAGTCGAACTGACGCTCTTCGATGGAATCCCCCATCTCTTCTGTCCAGTCGTCAAGGACGTCAAGTTGATGGCGGCGACTCTCCGCCAAATCTGGAAGGAGATGGACGACCGCTATGACCTCCTGTCGGAAGCCGGCGTCCGAAACATCGAGGCGTACAACCAGAAGGTTTCCTTCGCGGAGCGACTGCCCTACATCGTCGTCGTCATTGACGAGCTCGCCGACCTCATGATCCAGGCGGCGAACGACGTGGAGGACTCCATCTGCAGGCTCGCGCAACTCGCTCGAGCCACCGGCATCCACCTCGTCATCGCTACGCAACGACCCAGCGTGGACGTCATCACGGGAACGATCAAGGCCAACATCTCGAGTCGTATCGCCTTCGCCGTCAGCTCACTTGTGGACTCGAGGACGATCCTCGACTGCGGCGGCGCCGAGAACCTGATCGGCCAGGGTGACATGCTCTTCTTCCCGATCGGCGCAGCGAAGCCGATGCGCGTCCAGGGATGCTTCGTTTCCGAGGCTGAGATCCACGCGATCTGCGAGCACTGGCGGAAGCAGGCCAAGCCCGAGTACTGCCTGGACCCCGTCGAGGCGCTCATCGAGCGTGCGGAAGCCAATCGAGTGGCAGGCGAAGAGGAGGACCCGCTCTACCTGGAGGCGGTCCTTTTCGTCGCCGAGCGGGGCGAGGCCAGCACGTCCATGCTCCAAAGGCGCTTCAAGATCGGTTTCCAAAGGGCGTCGCGCCTGTTGGACATGATGGAGGAGCGCGGCATCGTCGGCCCGCGAGACGGACCGCGACCCCGCGAAGTGCTTCTCTCACCGGAGGAAGCTCGCGGGATGATCAATTCGTAGCGACTGGTACAATAGCCCAGCCATGCCCGAGCGCGCGGTAGTCCTCCTCAGCGGGGGGCTCGATTCCACAACCTGCCTGGCGATTGCCAAAGGCCAGGGT
>RFHN01000127.1 GCA_003695835.1 Armatimonadota bacterium | reverse complement strand
GTCTCGGGCTGAACGAGCAAAACCTGTCCTGTCTCGTGCGAACCTTGTTCGGGCCGTATGCGCGCACCGAGGCGCGGAACGGAGAAGTCCTCCTGGAGCCCAATCCGGATATGGGAGTGCTAAACGTTCGCCAGCCATACCGGCTGCCCGATGGAGGCGATTGGCACGGGCTAGGCGTGAACGTTACGACAGGGAGCGGACGTCCGAAGGTCGTAAACGCAGTGCGGGCTCTGGTCAATCAGCGCATTGCGTTGGAGTTCTCACGCCTCGGGGAGGAGGATCGCGTCAACAGACGCGAGACGATGGCGCGGCTATTCGAGCAGCTCGCTCCCGAGCTGGAGAAGTGCGGATTACGGGGGATGCCGAGGCAGGACAAAGTGAGCAATGTCTACTCCGTTGAGCCGTGGGATCAGTACATCGCGCGCCTGCGTGGGCCTCGAAGCTAAGGCGCTACGCGGCCAAGAGCCGGCAAGGAGGTTGAAATGAAACGCGAAAAAGGGTTGCCATTGGTCGAGGCGTTGGTCGTCCTGGATGTGATTGCGATGCATCGCCAACCTCGCTAGGAGGCGCTAAGGCTCGTGCGGTAGCTCAATCGGTTCCGTATCCGGTTCTCCGCTCATGAGCCGGTCCCTGGACTCGGCGGCCAGGCGTTCGTACAGCTTGCGGAATCTTTCAAGGGCTATCTCGTCGAGTTCTTCCAGATCCAACAGAGCGTTATGCGCCCCTCGCGTCGCGCGAATGAGCTCGTCCAGCTTGATTTGAACGGCCTTGGCGTCCCGGTTTTGCGTGTTCTGGATGAGGAACACCATTAGAAAGGTGACAATCGTCGTTCCCGTGTTGATCACGAGTTGCCACGTGTCGCTGAAGCCAAAGAAGGGCCCAGAGACGAGCCAAGCGACGACGATCAGAACGGCAACCAAGAAAGCAGCCGGACGACCGGCAGCGTCGGATGTGGCTTGGGCCAAGCGAAGGAAGAAGGGTCGTTTGGATGTCGGCTCCATGGCGATGTTGTACCGGAAGGTCGAAAGGTTCATCCAACCCACACAAAACCTCGCGCTACAGAGTATATTGCCGTCATGAAGAACCGCTCCAACCTCCTGTCAGAGCCGATCTCGCGGAAAGACTTCCTGTTGGCGGCTCTGGTCGCCTCCGGCAGCCTCGTCGCAACTCCCAGCCTGGTCGCCGAAATCGTAGGCGAGAAGCGGGAACTGGGTCAGGACGACGAGATTACGACGGATGACCTCGCCCGCGCCGAGAAGATCGCGGGCATTCGATTCACCGACGAGCAGCGACAGCAGATTCTTCGCGACGTCAACACGATGCGTCGAGAAGCGGTCGCCCTTCGACAGAAGCAGATGGACTATACGGTCGAGCCGCCTACGCTCTTTCGACCTATGGAATCGGCTCCAGGGCGCCCTCTGACCCAGCCGCGCGGCGGGCCGGTCGCAGCGCCGTTGGGTGGTTCAATCGGACAGCCGCAAAAGCCGCCCGCAGAAGAGGAGCTTCATTTCAAGTCGCTGACGGAACTGGCGAGGTTGGTACAGTCGCGACAGATCTCGCCGGTCGAGCTGACCCGCATGTACCTCGATCGTCTCCAAAAATATGGAGACGCCTTGCTGTGCGTCGTTACGCTGACGCCCGAGCTGGCGATGAGGCAGGCGCGAAAAGCGGAGCAGGAAATCATATCGGGCAACTATAAGGGTGTCTTGCACGGCATTCCCTGCGGCATCAAGGACCTCTTTGCCACGCGCGACTACCCAACGACTTGGGGCGCGGAGCCGTTCAAGAACCAACAATTCGATTACGACGCGGCAGTGGTCGAGAAGCTCGACCAGGCCGGCGCTGTGATCGTCGCGAAGCTGAGCCTCGGCGCGCTCGCGATGGGCGACGTCTGGTTCCGAGGGACCACGAAGAACCCTTGGAATCCCCAACAAGGCTCGAGCGGCTCGTCGGCAGGTTCCGCGAGCGCGACTGCGGCAGGCCTGGTCGGCTTTGCGATCGGCACGGAGACGCTCGGGTCCATCATCTCACCCAGCCATCGCTGCCGAGTAACCGGTCTTCGCCCGACCTACGGCCGCGTCAGCCGATACGGTGCGATGGCCGTCAGCTGGACGATGGATAAAATCGGCCCGATCTGCCGGACAGCAGAGGACTGCTATCACGTCTTGAGAGCCATCGCGGGTGCCGACCCGCGCGACCCTTCGAGCGTGGACCGGCCGGTTCTCGACCCACGGACGTTGGACACCAAGCGCCTCCGGATCGGCTACCTCCCAGTCGCACAAGGCGAAGGCACGCCCCAAGAGAAGATGGAGAACGACCCGATCGTGGGCATCTTCCGTCAGATGGGCTACCGGATTTCGCTGGTCGAGATGCCCGAGCTGCCCGACGCCGTGACGAACATCCTCGGGGTCGAGGCGGCAGCCGCATTCGACGACTTCACCTTAAGCCCGGAAATCGAGAAGCTGAAGAACAGCGCCTGGCCGCAGATCTACCGCGCGAACCGATTCATCAGCGGCGTGGACTACCTCCGCGCCATGCGCGCGCGCACCGTGCTCATGCGCGAGTACGCAGAGAAGACGAAGGACTTTGACGTGTTCCTCAGTCCTCAGCGAGCCCTCGGCGCGCTCACGATTACGAACTTCACCGGCCACCCGCAGATGTTCGTCCCGACTCCGGAGAACGACCGAGGATTTTCGATCATCGGCCGCTTGTATCATGAGGAGCAACTCGTCGCTCTCGCCATGGCGTTCCAATCGGAAACCGGCAGCACCCGCCTCCACCCAGATATGAGCAAAATCGGTTAATTCCGCTTGGTTTCTTCTCCAAGGGCGTTTTTCTCGGCGAATTCGATGACAATCTCGACTCGGAGGTGCTTTGGGTCGCGGTAGTTGTAGTTGGGATTCTCCTTGCCCGTGGCTAGGTCGTATTTGTCCACGGGTGATTGGCCTCCCCGCCCAGAAATAATGAAGTAGTGCGGCGGAATGCCGGCCGTGTTGCGGAACACGGAGGCAACTTCGCGAGCGAGACCCAGCGAGACATCCCAGCGCCAATCCTCATCGCTGCCTTTAGGATGCGGTGGCATGGCATGCCCTTCGATGCGAATCCTGCGGTACAGCTTCATCGCGTCTTTGTCTGCGAGCAGCCTTCCGATTTGCGCGACGACTCTTCTTCCTTCAGGTGTCAAGGGCGGCACAGTCTTGGAGTTCGGGCTCCGGACGGCGAAGTACCGATGCCCTATGACGAATCGCTTGACGCCGGCGGGGTCCAGTCGGTCCTGAAACTCCACTTCGTCCCCAAGGATTTCGTGGATCTTTGTTTCGAGCTCCTGTTGCTGCGCTACGAACGCCTCGACCCCCCCTGTGCCACTGGCATCGGTGGCTCCACCCTCGGCCGTGGAGGACAATTCCTGTCCGTTAGCAGCTGAATCGCTTGTTGTGTCACCGTTCCCCGCTGGTAATGCCATTGCCACGCCGAACAGTACCAGGATTAGCGTAAAATTGATAAAGAGGTCGGCAAGTGGCAGATACGGATTGATCAGATCCGTATCTGTTTGTTGAAATGATGTCTTCATCGGTAGGCCCTACCTCCTGCGGAACCACTCCCACGG